>JAJFKD010000192.1 GCA_021773405.1 Porticoccus sp. | reverse complement strand
TTATAGCACACCTCTATCACAGCAAAGCACCGAACGACTATCCATCATGCGACAAACCACCGATGGTTTCAAAATAGCCGAAATGGACCTGAAACTTCGAGGCCCAGGTGAAGTACTCGGAACCCGACAAACGGGCGATATGGAGTTACGCATTGCAGACCTACAACGAGATGCTCACCTACTACCCACAATCAAAACAGCAGCTGAAACTATTTTATCTGAGTATCCCCTTCAGGCTGCAGCCATTATCCGTCGTTGGCTTGGTGGCAGTGAGCGTTATGGTCAGGTATAGGTTTTGATCTCTGCTAATTAAAATATAAAAAATTGTGACGAATATGTGACATTTTTATTACAGCTTCATATACTCGCGGCCTGACTTCATAGGAGTTCACGCCGTGGTTTTTAGCAAAACAATCTTTAACCTTTTTGGCAAATCCCCCATTAGTCCCTTACAAGCACATATGACTCTAGTTGTCGCTTGTACCGAAAAACTTCAGGACTTTCTAAATGCATCAATTGCCAACGACTGGGCACAATGCTCTGAGTTATATGACGCTATTTCAAAAAAGGAAAACAAAGCAGATGAAATGAAGCGCGAGCTTCGCCTGCAATTACCCAAAAGCTTATTTATGCCCATTGATCGTGGCGATCTGCTGAATTTGTTAAGCATTCAAGACAAAATTGCCAATCGCTCCAAAGACATTGCTGGCTTAATGTTGGGCCGAAAAATGACCATTCCTGCCCCGCTGCACCAGCAAATGATTGATTTTCTTTCATCTTCAGTTGAAGCGGGTCAACACGCCTTGAAAGCCATTAATGAACTCGATGAACTTCTGGAAGTAGGCTTTAGTGGCAAGGAAGTCGACTTTGTCGAAAAAATGATTGGTGAATTAGATCATCTGGAAGATAAGACGGATCAACTGGAGCAGGATATTCGTCATAAATTGTTTGAACTGGAGCGGGATCTCCCACCTATCGATGCCATGTTTCTCTACCACATCATCGACATGATAGGTGAACTGGCCGATTTAGCCGAAGGTGTCGGCGGCCGACTACAACTCTTGCTTGCCCGTTAACAGGGTTAATAACAATAATTATTAGGAAATCCCTACATGACTCTATTTGCTGAATACGGCCAAATACTGATCATCCTCGCCTGTATTTTTGGTCTGTTTATGGCTTGGGGCGTTGGTGCCAATGATGTGGCCAATGCCATGGGTACCTCTGTCGGCTCCCGTGCGCTGACGGTAAAACAAGCCATTCTCATCGCCATGGTGTTTGAATTTGCCGGTGCTTATCTGGCTGGGGGGGAAGTCACCTCAACCATACGAAAGGGCATTATTGACCCAGCTATAATGGCGGGGGCACCAGAATTACTGGTCTATGGCATGTTATCGGCGCTCTTAGCCGCAGGGACCTGGCTGCTGATTGCCAGTATGATGGGGTGGCCGGTTTCCACCACACATTCTATTGTCGGCGCTATTGTAGGTTTTGCTGCTGTAGGCATTTCTCCTGATGCTGTGAACTGGGCAAAGGTCGGCAAAATTGTCGCCAGCTGGGTTGTCTCTCCCGTTCTAGCTGGCACTATCTCTTTCATGCTATTCCGAAGCGTCCAGGCCCTGATCCTCACACGAGACGATCCATTTTCGCGCGCCAAGAAAATTATCCCTGTCTACATGTTTGCTGTTGGTTTTTTAATCTCCATGGTTACCATGCTGAAAGGACTGAAGCATGTATTCAAAGATACCGGCATGTCCATGAGCTTTGGTCAATGCGCTATGGTGGCCGTTGGTATTGGTATCTTGGTTTCATTAGTTGGCTCAGCACTTCTCAATCGTGTAGAACGTGATGAAGAGGCAGAGAAAGACAATCGCTTTGCCAGCGTAGAAAAAGTCTTTGCGGTACTAATGATCTTTACCGCCTGCGCCATGGCCTTTGCCCATGGTTCTAACGATGTTGCCAACGCCGTTGGACCCCTTGCAGCGGTTGTCAGTGTCGTGAGATCTGGCGCAGTTGAAGCAAAAAGCATGATGCCAAGCTGGATCCTATTATTAGGTGGTGTGGGAATTATGCTGGGCCTTGCTACCTATGGCTTTAAGGTGATGGGAACTATTGGGCGAAAAATCACTGAGTTGACTCCTAGCAGAGGCTTTGCTGCAGAACTAGGTGCAGCTGCCACCGTCGTATTAGCATCCGCTACAGGCTTACCCATTTCGACAACCCATACCTTGGTTGGCGCGGTTTTAGGTGTTGGCCTAGCCCGTGGCATTGCAGCACTGAATATTCGAGTTATCGGTACGATCTTTATGTCTTGGTTAATTACGCTACCCGCAGGCGCAGGCCTGGCAATTATCTTTTTCTTCTTCTTTAAAGGCGTTTTTAGCTAAGCAGCTCTTTTTATCAAACACTAAAAAAGCCCGGCCTAATATCTGAAAGTGGGCCGGGCTTTTTTGTTTAAGGTTTTTAGCCAAATTTAAGCGTTTCTAGCTAAAACCCCATCCTCTCCCTCACTTCTGGCAATCACCACTGCGCCACAGGAATCACTAAAAACATTGACCGATGTCCGCAACATATCAAGAATTCGGTCTGTCACCAGCAACATGCCAATACCTTCCAACGGCAACCCTATCACGCCCAAAATGACGGTAATCGCCACCAAGCTGGCTGCAGGAATACCTGCCACACCAATGGATGTGAGCAGTGCTACAAGAACAATCGTGAACTGAGTCGCCAAACTCAAATCCAGACCGTAGGCCTGGGCGATAAACATAGCAGCGACACATTCATATAGCGCCGTACCATCCATATTAATGGTGGCGCCTAAAGGCAAAACAAACGATGAGGTTCGGTTTGAAACACCTGCATTTTTTTCCACACACTCAATGGTCACTGGCAATGTGCCGGAGGAAGAAGCCGTGGAAAATGCCGTGAGTAAAGCAGGCAACATTGCTCTGTAGTGTTGCAGTGGATTTACCCCCGCAACCCACAAAATAGCACTTAGGGAGACAAACACATGTACAGCTAACGCCAGCACAACGGTTATGAAAAAGATTAACAATGGCTCAAAAGCATCAAACCCGGTAGCAGCCACCGTCTTGGCTACCAAGCCAAATACACCGATAGGTGCAAACTTCATAATGAACAGTGTTACGGCCATCATGGTTTCGTAAACACCAAACCAGAAGTTCAACATGGTCTGGCTATACACTTTGGTAATCCGTGTCATAAAGACACCAAACAACAGGCTGAAAAAAATTAGCCCAAGCATTTGGCCATCAGACGCTGCCTTCACAATATTCGGCGGCACCATACGTAAAAATACGCCGGTAATATCACCAGCACCTCGCCCCTCAACCCTGGCTAATTGTTCCGATACAGCATCGGGAGAACTCAAATTCAAACGCGAACCAGCTGCCTCACCATCAATCACTCCAGGCATCAACAGGTTAACTAAAATTAACCCAACGGTTATGGAGAGCATGCTGGTCAGCATATAAAACGATAGAGTTTTGGTACTGAGTCGCCCAAGGTTATCGTTATTACCCAACCCTGCGACACCCACAATGATGGATGACATCACTAGCGGCACAATGATCATTTTTAGCGCATTGAGAAATAACGTACCAATAAAATCAAAAATATCGTAGAGGCTGACACCCCAAAAAGCACTATCAGTTCCCGACCACAAGCCAACAATCACCGCCGCAACAATCGCTATCAACATTTGCCAATGAAGCTTTAATTTACTCATCGCTATCTCTCTTTAAGGCTTTTCCGCTAAGGATAATTTCCACGTAAATTGGCCACTTTTTGCTGCAATATTGGTGCAGTTACCTGCTCAGGTGGAACAGGTAGATCCGCCAAAATTTTTATATTCCGCCATCGGGGTCGAAATGGCTGTTTAAAAACACCACCGTGGTGACTAAAAAAGCCACCCCATAATCCTTGCAAGGCCATCGGTATAACAGACACAGGGGTGCGACTAAGGATTTTTTCAATGCCCGTTTTAAACTCATCAATGTCGCCATCCTTGGTCAGCTTGCCTTCGGGGAAAATACAAAGCAGATGGCCTTGTTCCAAGGCTTCAGCAATCTCTTCCATGGCTCGCTCATAGGCCTGCTCATCATGCTTGCGTGAGCAAATGGGAATAGCACCACCAGTGCGGAAAATAAAATTTAATACGGGAAGTTCATAGATGGGCTTAAACATAATAAAGCGAATGGGTCTGCGTACAGCACCAGCCAATAATAGCGCATCCACATAGCTCACATGATTACATACAATCATCGCACCCCCTTTGTTTGGGATATGCTCCAAGCCTTGGTGTTTCACCCGATAAATGGAATGACTGAGCAACCACACCAAAAACCGCATGGTAAATTCAGGAACCTGCAAGAAAATAAACACTGCAATGGCAATATTCATGAATGCTACGGTTAAGAACAAATCAGGGATACTAAAACCAGCCACACCAAGCAGTACAATACCCATCAGGCTAGCGAACACCATAAACAATGCATTGAGGATATTGTTACTGGCAATAACTCGCGCCCGCTTTGAGTCTTCTGTGCGTGCTTGCACCATGGCATAAAGAGGAACGATATAAAGCCCGCCAGATAAGCCAATCATTGCAATATCAAGCAATATGCGAAGGCTGCCAGGCTGGGCAAAAAAACCTAATGTGCTAAAGCCTTCAACACCGCCATAACTATGGGCTGCGAAATAAAGATCAATACCAAATGCACTTAACCCCAGTGACCCCAGTGGCACTAAACCAATTTCCACTCGATGCCCACTCAACCGGTCACACAGCAATGAGCCACAGGCAACACCCACCGTAAACGCACAGAGAATCAAGGCAATAACACCCGGAGTTCCATGTAATATTGTCACGGTAAAATTAGGCATCTGTGTCAGGTAACTGGCACCTAACATCCAGAACCAAGATATACCTAAAATAGCCAAAAACACCGGATGCTTTTCCATAGACAGCTTGACCAGCTGCCAACTAATCCGAGGTACATTCCAGTCAACCTTCAAGTCCGTAGCTTTTGCCTCGGCAACAGGAATCCCCCAGCTACTAAACCAACCGATAGCGGCAACCGTTACGACAGCGATACCTACCAACCATATGGCGTCTTCCGAACCACCCATCAAACTACCCATAATGGTGCCAATCAATATGGCAACAAAAGTGCCCATGCCCACTTGAGCATTACCGGCAACCAACTCACTTTCTTTTAAATGTTGAGGAATGATGGAGTACTTCACCGGGCCAAAAAAAGTTGACTGCACTCCCATAAAAAAAAGGACCGTAAACAGTAGCCACAACGACTGTAACCAAAGGGCTAAAAACCCCGTCAACATAATTAAGATTTCAGCAAATTTGATCGTTCGGATAATTTTTGATTTTTCGTACTTGTCGGCCAGCTGGCCGGAAATAGCAGAGAATAAAAAGAAGGGCAGAATAAATAATCCTGCTGCCAGATTAACCAAGATGTTGGTGTTTCCTGGCTCAACACTTGCGATACTGGCACTGACAATAATAACTAATAATGCATTCTTAAAAAGGTTGTCATTTAGTGCCCCAAAAAACTGGGTTAAGAAAAATGGCAAAAATCGTCTAGATGCCAACAACTGAAATTGCCCTTTTTTCCCCACTCTACGGCCCACTGTCTTCCCTTATCTGATTTACATATCTCACCACAGCAAGTGACCATCTTGCCGATCTGTTCCAAGATATACAATGCTAGCGATATAGCTCACTTGTGCTGACCCTTGTACTTAAAAACATCCCCGCCATAATATCGTCAAGGATTCAGGATGAACGAATGAAGTATTTCCCGCTAATACTATTATTGATTACTAGTTTTCTGCCTTTCACACACACCAATGCAGAAGAAGCCCGCTATTGCGATACCCTTAATCTTTATCTGGAAAATGATCTATTCGGTGAAACCGATCTGCACTACACCAATGGCATCCGTGTCTCCTGTGTATCACCAGACCTCAGCTCTTACCTCAATGATGAACGGCTGCCATCCTGGGTACGTGAAGTTAATAACAAACTGCGCTTCTTCCACGGACTAAAAGACGACAATAGTCCAGAACTACAACGTAATCTGGTCATCAGCATGGGGCAACTCATGTTTACTCCTTCAGACAAGGAAGAAAGAGAGATTATTCAGGATGACCGACCCTATGCCGGCTTTCTCTATCTAGGTTTTGGCTACCACACCCGGGATCAGGAACAGCTAGATACAATAGAAATGAATGTAGGCATTGTCGGACCCGCTTCTTTAGCAGAAGAGTCCCAGGACTTTATCCATAAAATTAGAGCCATCGACAAATTTAACGGCTGGGATAACCAACTGGAGAATGAACTAGGTGTTCAATTTATCTATGAGCACAAGCATCGCTTTAAGCTCACCAATAGCTGGCCCCACCAAGACTTTATTGCCCACAGCGGAGTCAGTCTAGGTAATGTAGCCACCTACCTTAACGCAGGTGGTGAATATCGTATTGGCTGGCAACTACCCGAAGACTTCGGTACCGCAGCAGTTAGGCCTGGCGGAGACAACAGCGCTCCGGGTGATGGCGACATTCGCCACTGCAACCAATGGATCTGCGGGCTACATGCTTTTATTTCATTTGATGGCCGATTTGTAGCACGGGATATATTTCTAGATGGCAATACCTTTGAAGACAGCCATAGTGTCGACCGGCGTTCAACCGTAGCCGATGCCGCTATTGGTTTCAGTTTTCTCTCTGGTGGCTGGAAAATTTCCTACGCTAAAGTATTTCGTACTCGTGAATTTGAAGAGCAAGACAAATCCCATGAGTATGGTTCATTGTCATTTTCTTATTCTTGGTGACAATTTATTAGTAACAACACTACTTCAACTTTCCGGGTTAAAATACTCCCCACTAATTTGATGTACAGGCTTAAACCTTGCCCGCTCTACGCTATCCCAACCGAAAATTTCATCCGGAACCCAGTTGGCGGAGTTACACCCGCACACCTGCTAGCACGATGCCTGTGGCACTTAGAGGCTGGCTATTGGATCGCGGCTCTTTGACCCAGCGTTTAATTGATGCCAGTGGAGGTGAATTTCGAGTAGAGGTGTTGAGCCAACATATGGCATTGCCCCTACTTTCTGAAGCCAATGCTTTGGATCTTCCTACGAGACAACGAGCCGTTGTCCGAGAGGTCATTCTCTATGGTGGGGGTGAACCCTGGGTGTATGCCCGTAGTATTATTCCGGTGAAAACACTGACAGGTCGTTTGAGAAGCTTACGAACACTCGACAACCGACCTCTCGGTGCGTTGCTCTTTAATGATAAAACCATGCAACGTGGCGATATAGAAATTACCTGCATGAATACGGAAAGCCACTTACAGCCTAGTTTGCCACAAGATATTAAAGGCACTGTATGGGGCCGCCGTTCAGTATTTTACCTCGACCAAAAGCCACTATTGGTTAGTGAGATGTTTTTACCGAAGTTTAAGCCTTACAATAACCCCATAACACTCCACTTTCACCGTTGAACTATTCATTACTGTCAGCCATTAACAATAAGGAAGCTTAAAAAAACTTATGCCTTCTTTTAATATAGCCCTGTTCAAAGCACGCTTACCGGATTTCCTACAGTTAATGCGGTTTGATAAACCCATTGGCACACTGCTGTTGCTTTGGCCTACCCTTTGGGCGCTGTGGTTTGCAGCTGAAGGTGCTCCCAGTACAAAAAACCTGATTATTTTTATTCTTGGCGTGGTATTAATGCGCGCTGCTGGCTGTGTAATTAATGATTTCGCTGACCGAAATGTGGATGGACGTGTAGAGCGCACCCAAAACCGCCCCATTCCCAGAGGAGCCGTAAGCAGCAAAGAAGCCCTGATACTGTTTGCTCTGTTATGCACCTCAGCCTTTATTTTGGTGTTATTGACCAATGGCCTGACAATCAAACTGGCTTTTGTCGCAGTTGCATTGGCCGCCTGCTACCCCTTTATGAAACGTTTTACCCACTTGCCACAGGTGATATTAGGTGCGGCATTTGCCTGGAGCATTCCCATGGCCTTTGCAGCCGAATCTGGAAAACTACCTACTGAGTTATGGGCTCTTTATGCCGCAGTAGTGTTATGGATAGTAGCCTATGACACTTTTTATGCCATGGTTGACCGAGAAGATGACGTAAAAATTGGGGTGAAATCTACCGCTATTCTATTTGGTGATATGGATATTGCTATCACCTCATCACTGCAAGTATTAGTGCTTATTGCACTCGCTATGACCGGGGCTAACTTTGGTAGAGGATTATGGTTTTTCCTTTCGGTTGCCATTGCAGCACTCTTGTTTCTTTACCAACAATACCTGATTCGCGAACGTGATCGTGATGCTTGCTTTAAAGCCTTTCTTAATAATAACTATGTAGGTGCAGTGATTTTTATTGGCCTTGCGGCAGATTATCAACTCAGTACCGGCTAGAAGAATTCCAAAAATTATTGCTCTGTAATATTTGTGTCACAACTACGTCATGTAATAGGCTCTAATAAACTGTTGGTCAATAAAGAACCTTTTGATATAAAAAACTATGAGCAGCAAAACGATTTTAGTTGTCGATGATGAGCCCGCCATCCGTGATATGATCAGCACGGCGCTGGATGTAGCTGGCTATGATTGCCTTCAAGCCGAAAATGCCAAACAAGCCCACGGTATGATCATTGACGATCAACCCGATCTGGTTTTATTGGACTGGATGATGCCTGAAACCAGTGGCATTGAGCTCATGAGGCGACTACAGCGTGATGAGCTTACGAAAAATGTGCCGGTCATTATGCTCACAGCGAAAGCAGCCGAAGACAATATGGTTCAAGGCCTTGAATCAGGTGCTGACGACTATATTACCAAGCCATTTTCTCCCAGGGCACTGGTCGCCCGAATCAATGCTGTATTGCGTCGAGCAGACGCAGAGTTACCTCAAGAACCAATTCAGGTAGACCGGCTATTATTCGACCCTATTAGCCATAGGGTCACGATAGATAATCATCCCATTACTATGGGCCCTACAGAATTCAGATTATTAAGCTTCTTCCTGACTCACCAAGAACGCGTTTATTCCCGAGGCCAAATCCTTGATCATGTATGGGGTGGTAATGTCTATATGGACGAGCGTACGGTGGATGTCCATATTAGGCGTCTACGCAAAGCAATTTCACTTGAAGGCCATGACCGCTTCATTCAGACTGTGCGTGGCGCGGGCTACCGCTTCTCCACCAAAGTTGTCGAAGAATAGGAATCAACTCTTTGCATAGAGGTCTCCAAACAGAAATACAGCGAATCTCTCTGCTAACTCTGTTTCTGTTAATTTTTGGGTTTCTCAACGGTCATCTTTTACTGACACTTCTTGTCGGTGGTGGCCTTTACATGCTATGGACCTTTTCACATATAGCTAAGCTTTATGGTTGGCTAGACCAGGGTTGCTCTGGCCTCCCCCCTGAAGCGAGTGGCGTTTGGGGCGATATGACCGACTACCTCTACCGCATGCAACAGCGCAATGAGCGCGCCAAGCAAAGCCGTAGGAACCTCTCTGAACGTGTACGCAATATTACCTCAGCCTTGGCAGATGGTGTTCTAACCCTAGGCCCTGACAGGGTACTGGAATGGTGGAACCCCGCATCTAAAAAACTGTTGGGGCTGAAAAAAAGTGACCGAGGTCAGTCTATTATCAATTTAGTACGAGACCCACGTTTCGTTGCTTTTATCCAAAGCGATTCACTCTCTACTCCACTGGAACTAACCTCTCCAGAAGACCCGACCAAAACACTACTTTTTAGTGCCGCTGAATTTGGTGAAGGTGATATAATTTTGGTCGTTCAAGATATTACTCGACTTCGTAATCTCGAGCAGATGCGCCAAGACTTTGTAGCAAATATCTCCCATGAACTACGCACTCCTCTCACCGTATTATCGGGTTATACCGAAACACTGATAGATAGTGCTGATGATATGCCAAAGGGTTGGAAAAAAGCCTTGGATCAGATGCAACAACAAACTGATCGCATGAGTGCTTTAGCTAACGATTTAGTCATGCTATCCCAGCTCGAATCGACACGAACACCTCCCCCTAGCACCCCTGTAGACATTGCAAGTTTACTTCAACAAATTGCTGAGGATGCCAAAGTTATTGCACAGGAAAATAATATCACCGAGAGCAATGGCATCATCACTATCGACTGCTCTGATGATATTCTGATCAACGGTGATACCAAAGAGTTATATAGTGCATTTTCCAATCTGGTCTTCAATGCCATTAAACACAATCCGCCAGGCACAAAAATTCAGATCAAAAGTTATACCGACAATAAAGCCAATGTGATTGAGGTTTCTGATAATGGCAACGGTATTGACCCCAAACACATCCCCCGTCTGACCGAACGTTTCTACCGAGTAGATCATAGTCGCGCCACCACCACCGGCGGCACAGGGCTTGGCCTTGCCATTGTGAAACACGTTTTAATGCGACACGGCGGCTCATTAAAAATTTTTAGCACCCTAAGCAAGGGCAGTACATTTATCTGCCACTTCCCTAAACCAAAGTCCAAGCCTTAAACTATTGTTCTACTCAAACAGCTGCATTGATCTCACCAAAAGGTAAGGTATTGGATAGCCAAGTACTTAACTGCATCGATGAATGCCCACCAGAGCAATGGGATAACTTGTTTAAATCCCGTTACCCTTTTATACAACATCGCTTTCTTTCCCTATTAGAATCATCGGGCAGTGTATGTGCTGACACTGGCTGGGAACCAAAGCACCTCTTAATAGAACAAAATGGCAAACCCATTGCCGCTATGCCTATGTATTTAAAGCAGCATTCCTGGGGCGAGTATGTTTTTGATCATTCCTGGGCAGATGCGTACTACAACCATAATTTGGATTACTACCCAAAACTGGTTACAGCTATACCTTTTACTCCAGCCATAGGCCCAAGGCTCGGAATAGCTTCTGGCATTGATACGGCTGAATTTTTTCCTGAATTTGTCGAAACACTCCAAAATTGCGCCATAGAATGGAATGCTTCCAGTTGGCACCTACTATTTCCTGAGAATTCACTGACCAAAGAACTACAACCGCACAACACCATGAAGCGTACAGGCGTTCAATATCACTGGATCAACGCCAATTATTGTAATTTCGAGGATTTTACCGACAAGTTAGCATCAAGAAAGAGAAAGAATATTTTAAAAGAACGGCGTATTGCTAACCAAAAACTGAATATTAAACGCCTGGAAGGTAAGGATATAACCCCAGATTGGTGGGAATTTTTCCACATCATGTATCAGAGAACCTATATAAAACGCAATGGAACAGGCGGCTACCTCACGGAAAACTTTTTCCAAAATCTTGGCGCTGTCATGGGCGATCAGATCATGATGTGTGTAGCAGAAGAGGAAGATGGTACAAAAATGGCCGCAGCGCTGTTCTTCTTTGATAACAATACACTTTACGGCCGCTATTGGGGCTGCCTTCGAGAATACGACTTTCTCCACTTTGAGCTCTGTTATTATCAAGGCATTGAGTTTGCAATTGAGCAAAAACTCTCTCGTTTTGATGCCGGTGCCCAGGGTGAACATAAGATAAAACGAGGGTTTCAGCCCATAGAGACTCACTCGCTGCACTGGGTAAATCATCCAGATTTTGCCCATGCAATACAGCGTTTTTTAAATCAAGAAACTCTTCAGATCAAACAATATATTTCTCAATCATGCGAACTGCTACCTTATAAAATGACAACTAAATAATTTATGCTGCTTTGCTGCCAATGACGACCAAAGGCTTACGTTATGAAAAAATATACATACAGAACTAAATTTAACTTCTTCATTGTTAGTGTTCTCACACTCTTGATGTTCTCAGCTTCAGCACAAGCTGCCAGCAAAATGGAGATTGATTTATATGTGGAAGATGCATTGAAGCAATTTCAAAAACATACAACTGCTGGAACAAAATTGGCCAAAGAAGCCAAAGGAATTTTGGTCTTTCCAAAAACCTACAAGGCTGGTGTTGTTATCGGGGGTGAATATGGAGAGGGAGCACTAAAAGTCGGTGGTTCGACTGTAGGTTATTACAGCATTGCTGCAGCCTCTATTGGTGCTCAATTAGGTGCCCAAATGAGGTCGCAAGTTATTTTATTTATGACCGATGAAGCGCTGAACAAATTTCGCAATAGTGACGGCTGGGAAGCTGGTATAGATGGTAGTGTTGCCATTGCCACGATTGGCGCAGGTGAAGAGATTGATACACATACTGCCCAACAATCTATTATTGGGTTTATTTTTTCCAATAAAGGTTTAATGTTCAATCTCAACCTTGAAGGATCAAAGATCACTCCAATTAATAGATAATATAAAAAATGGGTTGCCATTTTACTGGCAACCCTCTCATTATCTGCATGTACATTTCTAGATAAACTATTTTTCTTGCTGTGCCCGCTCTTTCATTGACGCTAATGCTTTATTTATATTTCCGCCAATCAGGTTTGATACTTCCATTGATATTTTTGGAGACTGGTTGGCTAAAGCTTTACCATCGTCTGTTTTGAAAAAAGCATTAATATTTTTTAACTCTTTTTCAGTAAATTTATCCGAGACAATTTTAATTGTTGGATCCCTTACAACATCCCAACCCATATATGAGTTAAAAAATAGCATCAATTCTTCTTTATTTAACTTTGGGTTTCTTAGGCTCAAGTGATTGACATAATTTTCAATCGTAATATCAAATAATTGTTTTGTATTTGTTAGCTCAAGATACTCCAAAGCTAATTTATTTTTATCTTCTGCAAAAGTATTTGCACTAATAAAAACAATAACGCACATAATATATTTTAAAAATTTCATAACATTCCTTTATCTTTAACTTTTACTATTAAATATCGCCATCAATAATTTTATTAATACGTCTTCGCAACAGAGACATAATAGTATCACTACCAAGATCTAAACTTTTTTCAGAAATATATCTTTTTATTTTTTCCCAACGTTCGTTATCCCTTAGCTTCTCCGCATACTCATGGCCCTTCCAGGTAAGTCCTGACATTTCTTTTTCGCCATAGTCATCGTCACTGGTACTAATAAAATCTGCATTTACTAGTAGTTGTAAATGATAGGTTATTTTTTCATTGCCGTATTTTTCAAGACTTTCTGGATATAAATAACCATTCTCTGAAAAATTCAAAAAAGCATCCATGTCCTCAGCATTCTCTATCTCTATCAAAATATCCCTAATCAAATCCCAATCACGTTTCATACTATTTATCCGTTGCTTGAATTTTTTCGATTTTCTCTATCTCTTCATCAGTAAGCGGCCCATAAAATCTAGGATAACCCCAACCATAGCCCCAACGAAATGTTGTCGGGAAAAATGGTGTCCCGCCTACCCGCACACCGGCCAACATCAATAATGCCACCTCTGGCTCACCAACCTGTGCAACACAGGCCTCTAATGCCTTATCTGATTCCAACCTCTCGCTGTACGTACCGCCCTTCCAATAGTCATAATCATGGGCAGTACAGCACTTTAGCCATAATTCATTTTGTTCAAATGTTCCATTGGGAAATGAACTGCACCCATCACTTTTAAAAGGCTTAATTTCTCCTGCCTGGATAGCGTTTGATACTAATAAATTTAAAGCCAAAAAAAGGAATACTTTTAAATCCATTTTATTAATTTAATTTCTTTGCCAAACTAATAATCGATTATTGGCAGGCATTTCATTATCTTCTATTAACGATAAGCCTATCTTTCCTGCCAATTTATTTATCGCTTCAAAATCTCGTATCCCCTGATGATGAGCTTTCTGTTTTAGCCATTGATCAAAACGTGCATTACTTTCACTGGTAAACTTACCGTTGTAATTAAACGGGCCATAAATGGCTAAGGTTGCATCCGGCTCCATTGCTGAATCAAGACCAGCAAACATATTAACAACTGATGACCAAGCCATGATGTGGCAGGTGTTTGCAGTAAACGCTGCATCTACTGGATCAAATAACCAAGGCGGGTGATCCGCATCAAGGGGCAGAGGTGAACGTAGATTTTCCGCAGGATTATCATCTATCCATGCATTAATACCTTCATGGTTATGTTCTAGATCCGCTGTTTGCCAAATTAACTGGGGCAAATGAGGTGCAAAGTGAACTGCATGCTGACCAGTGCCACTACCAATTTCCAACACCTGCTTGCGATCAGAAAATACTCTTAACAATATATCTAAAATCGGCTGCTTATTATTTTCACAAGCTTGAGAAAATGGTTTTTCTCCCAACATTTTGCACTCCTATTCAGCAGCTTCTCGAGTAAACACCCATTCCCGAGCAGAAGACATTGCTGGATTAAAACTATAACCATCAACATCAAATTGTTTTAACTGTTCAGGGTCTTCGATCTGGTTTTCTATGATATAGCGGCTCATCAATCCCCTGGCTTTTTTAGCGAAAAAACTGATGATCTTATACTTATCATTTTTCCAATCTTTAAATACCGGTGTTATAACTTCAGCATTCAGGCTTTTAGGTTTAACCGATTTAAAATATTCATTAGATGCCAAATTAATCAACACTTGAGAATTTTCTTCTTTGAGCTCCTGATTCAGGCCTTCAGTAATCTTTTCTCCCCAAAACTCATAAAGATTACTTCCTCTTTTGTTCGCCAGTTTGGTTCCCATTTCAAGGCGGTAGGGCTGCATTAAATCAAGTGGGCGTAATAAACCGTACAATCCGGACAAAATTCGTAGGTGATTTTGTGCCCAATTTAACTGGCCCCCGGATAAACTCTCTGCATCCAGGCCGGTATAAACATCTCCCTTGAAAGCAAGCACCGACTGTTTGGCATTGTCTGGTGTAAATTCAGGCTGCCAATTAAGGTAGCGGCCAAAATTAAGGTCACCTAATTTGGCACTAATGCCCATCAAATCAGAGACTTCTGGTGGAGAAAGTTGTCTAAGTTCTTCAATGAGCTCTGCGGAATCATCCAGATAATCCGGCAGGCTATGGCGCGAAATAGTCGCTGGGGTTTCATAATCCAATGTTTTTGCTGGAGAAATAACGACTAACATGATTACACCTTTGCTCCTATACGGTTTTCTATTAAATAATGATTACCGTAATTTATTGTTATCAGCTTGTAATCAGAGGTTGTTGAAATCAACCAATCTGAAGCTAAACCGTTTACACCTATATGATGTTCATTATACTCGTTTCAAT
>JAJFKD010000191.1 GCA_021773405.1 Porticoccus sp. | reverse complement strand
AATATTATTAAGCGACTGGCTTCGTTGGGATTGAATGTTTTCGTCAATGAACCGAGAAAACTTGGCGGCATACCAAATACACTCCATAAAATTGGCCGTTTACTAGGCAAAGAGTTGGAGTCAGAGGAAACGATTCACCAGTTTCAGGCTACTCTTGAGGGCCTACAGAGCAAGTACCAACAGGTAGAAAAGGTCAGGGTTTATTACCAGATTTGGCAGTCGCCATTAATTAGTTTTGGCGGTGAACATTTGGTTTCTGATGTGCTTCGGCTTTGTGGCGCTCAAAATATTTTTTCAGAGGTGAAGCCGCTAGTTCCCAGAATAGGGGTGGAATCTGTGTTGGCAGCAGATCCGGAAGTGATCATTGTTGGACAGTACACGGATGTTGAGGTTGCTTTTGAGCATTGGAGGCAATGGCCCCAGTTAAGGGCGGTAGCGAATAAGCACCTATATAAAGTCGATCCCTATTTGCTTCACCGCCATACGCCACGAATTCTTCAGGGCGCAGCCCAACTCTGCAGTGCTATTGATAAGGCCCGTTAATTGGCCATTATTTTGAGAAGATAAAAAAAACCGCCTTTCGGCGGTTTTTTACGGCAAATTATTGTGAATGCTTACAAATCATATCCACGTTCATCATGCTGAGATAAATCCAATCCGTAGGTTTCTTGTTCAGTATCTACGCGCAGCCCAACTAACAGATCTACTAATTTCAAAATTACGTAAGTCACGATGGCGGTATACACCAACGTACTTGCTACACCGATGAATTGTACTTGTAGTTGAGATCCCATGGTCATGCCCTCGGCATAACCCTGGCCGCTGAATACACCCAACTCCGAAGAAGCAAAAACACCCGCTAAAATCGTACCTAAAATACCACCCATACCGTGTACGGGGAATACATCCAGTGAGTCGTCAATTTTGAATTTTTGCTTGACCATTTGAGTGGCAAAGTAGCAGATGATACCGGCAGAAAAACCGATAATCAGTGCGCCGCCAGGGCCCACAAAACCAGAGGCTGGGGTGATAGTACCAAGACCGGCAACCATACCGGTAACGATACCTAGTACGGAAGGTTTGCCGTGTTTGATCCACTCCATCATCATCCAGGCCAGAGAGCCCGTGGCCGCAGAAATGTGAGTTACCAGCATGGCCATACCTGCGTTGCCGTTGGCTGCCAAAGCTGAGCCGGCATTAAAGCCAAACCAGCCTACCCAAAGCATACCCGCACCGGTGACGGTCATGGTCAGGTTGTGGGGCATCATGGCTTGAGTTTGGAATCCTTTACGATTACCAATAACCAGTGCTGCGACTAAGGCGCCAACACCTGCGGTGACGTGAACAACGGTACCACCGGCAAAATCAAGCAGACCCATTTCGCCGAGCCAGCCGCCACCCCAAACCCAGTGTGTGATTGGTATGTAGACTAATAGAAGCCAAATGCTACTGAAAATAAGTACTGCAGAAAATTTAACACGCTCAGCAAATGCACCAATAATGAGCGCCGGGGTGATGATGGCAAATGTCATTTGGAACATGGCAAAAACAGATTCGGGGATATCTCCTGCCAGAGTGTCCTCCAGAACGTTACCTAGCATGAAGTTATCCATGCCACCGATAATGCTGTTCATTGAGCCACCATCGGTGAATGCAAGACTATAGCCACAGACGAGCCAGATTAATGATGCAACACAGGTTATAGCAAAACATTGCATTAATACCGACAGAACATTTTTTGCGCGAACCAAACCACCATAAAAAAGTGATAGCCCTGGAATTGTCATAAACAGAACAAGCGCTGTTGCTGTTATAATCCAGGCTGTATTGGCTCCATCCAGGCCTTCTGTGTGCCCCATTGAGGGGATGAGTAGTCCCAATATCAGGGTGGAGAATGCTAAATCTCGGTTCAAGCGTGTCAACATGGGTTTTTCCTCTCTTTCGCACCACAATCGAGCATATAGGTAGTCGACCTGGTTTTTTTGGCACCAGTATGGGGCGATTTTTATTGATTATTGGCCTCTATTGGGCCTTTTTTCATTTTTCATAGAATTACCGGCAAATGCTATGCCAAAAAATGAAGAAGGTGATTCTTGTTGGTGCATTTTGATGAATTTTTTTGGAGTTTAAGTATGGAGTGGAAATTATTGTTGACCGTTTTTGGTGCTGTTTTTATTGCTGAGCTTGGGGATAAAACGCAGCTAGCTACTTTATTGTTTGCAGCGGAACATGAAGTGAGCAAGTGGACGGTTTTTATTGGTGCTTCATTGGCGCTAATAGCAACTTCTGCTGTAGGTGTGTTGGCTGGAGGAGCTATCGCACAATTTATCAGCCCTAAGGCTTTGTCTATGGTTGCGGGTGTAGGTTTTATAATGATTGGTGTTTTTACCCTTATTAGGGCTTGATCCAGGTTCGTTCCCCTTTGAGATAGTTGGCATATACTTAACCTATATTTTTAAGTTATCTACGCTATTAGATATTGTATGGCGTGTATATATGAGGTGAAAAGAGATGAGCAATGAAGAACTGAAAACTCGGCTTGAAGATTTACATCAGGAGCTGGAAAAGGCTCATACGTTATCTACCGAAGAGAGGGATAAGTTTGGGAGTTTGTTGTCCGATATGGTTTTGATTGCTAGAGGAGAGGATTTAGAGCAAGAGAATGAAGAGTTGCATGACGATGAAACTTTACGTGAAAAGCTAGAGCATAAGGCCAGCGACTTTGATGTTGACCATCCTCGCCTTGCCAGTGTGATTCGCCAAGTACTTGATACCCTGGGTAAGATGGGTATCTGAAAATACTTTGCCTTTGATCAAAATGGTTGGCGTGGGTAGTTGAATTGAAGAAGTTTGAGTCGAAGAAAGATGAGTTGATGAAAAAAGAAAGCCTGCTAGCCAACCTTCCTGCCGACCTTTCTCAGGAGTTTTTCAAAGAAATCATCAATACAGGCCACATTCGTATTGAGCAAATAGTATCCAAAGGTCACACAAGCCCTGAACAGGGTTGGTATGACCAAGATGAAAATGAATGGGTTGTGGTGTTAAAAGGATCAGGAGAGCTGACGTTTGATTCTGGCGAAAAGGTTAAGTTAACCGCGGGTGATTACATCAATATTGAGGCTCATAAGAAGCATCGTGTGAACAGGACAGACCCAGACGAATAGACAATTTGGTTGGATGTTTTTTATTAATGGATTATTTCTATAAATAGAGATCGTCTAGGGTTTTTCCAGTACTTCCAGTGAGCGCTGACATTTTGCATCATAGTCATGGGATGGGGTTTATAAACTTTTTTTCCTAGTTTGTGGGCTTTGGTGCGTAATTGTAGTTGTCGTTGTTGAACACGTTTTTTAACCTCATCACAGGAGTCACTATCAAGTTGACTACTTTTAGAATTAAGGGTTTCCCTTAGTACTGAAAGATCGTGATCCTGGCCTAGCAGGCTTTCCAGGGATTTTGCGTCAGACGCTTTTTGCTCCATAAATTCTGGCCAGCATTTTTTTAGCAAATAGCATTGATGCTCAAAAATTTTTACTTTTTTACGCCAGTTATGGAAGCCTTTAATTGAGGGGGAGGCATAAACACACTTTAAGGCTTTTCGCCCTTTCTTGTAGTTTCGACTAAAGTTTTTAGCAATGGTTGAAATATCTTTGTGAGCAATTGGCCAAAGTTCTAGGCTTGATTTGGTGTCTTTAAGTTCTTGGGCCAACTTATGTACTACTGTTCTCACATCGCCCTGAATGGAGGTGTTGATGTCTCGTTGTTTTTCTAATGTGGCTTTTAAAGAGCTTGCTGATCGATAAACGGTTTCATCATGTTCAGGTGTAATTGAAGGGGTGGCGTTCAGGCGATCATAAGCTTCTATAATGGCTTCGGAATCTCGTATTTTAGATAGCTGCTGCCCTATATGCTTAAACCTGTTTTCTTCAATATCATAGACGTTTGGGTCCAGGTCGCCTCGTATTAAATGTAATAGACTTTGAATCTTCTTAAAGCATCTGCGGGCGCTGTGTATTCCGTCATGCAAATTGGCGTTCTCGGTATCAAGTTCACGACAGGCCTGATCTAATTGCTCGGCCAGAATGCGGCGGATAGCTGTGGGAACCGATTCATTATGCTCAAAGAAATAGCCCATTTTTTCTCAGTGTTGTATATGAAAGACCAATGCTGATATTTACAGGCATTATTATCATTTCGAAAAAGATTGTTACGACTATTACTTTTAGTAGAAAGCAGCTGAAAATGCTACTAGTGTGCTAGAAAAATCGACTCGTGATCAGCCAACAACTGAGAGACCCTGCCAGTAAAAAACCAATAGCATAGAAGAATGCATGACGACGAAAGCGACTGCTCAGTTGGGTTTGTTCGGTACTGCTAATAATAAAGGGTAATCCCTCATGAGGTGGTTTGCTTAATTGGTGTTCCACGGGTTCACTGGCTTGTGACAATTGACGTGTGTTTGCCTCTTCTGATGCTGCTTGGCGAACAAGCTTCCATTCCTCTAAATCCAGTTCACCATTACCATCACGATCAAACTGCTCAAGTAGGGTTGGAAAGTCTTGTTTCCATTCCGAAAGAATATTGCCGATGAGTTGTTTTGGGTGCAATGTGCGAATTCCCGTAGCATCACTTTCGAAATGACCCAGTGTATAAAGAGGGTCACCTTCTAAAATAATGTGTTCCGTATAGCGGTAACGTCGCCCAAACGCTAGACCCCCAATGGATATAGGCGCTGAAGCCATAGACATCATGTTTTTGCCTGAAGTGTTTTTGAGGTCGGGGATATTGCCTGTCGGTCGACGAGAGCTGCCATGCCATACTCGTTGGTGTCGACAGCTTATTTCAGCGCCTACAGGGTCAATTTGACAGAGTCCTGTTGAGTCTTTTAAGTGAAATGGGTGTTCACTTGAACGTTTTTCAACGGTTACCCAGTGGCTTGATTTACCTGAACGCTGGTACCTTTCGATGCTATAGCGCCACCAGAGGCAAAGGGTGTTTGTAAGGGGGGCTAATCGTGGGTTGCCTTGAAGTTCTGCGAGACCAATTAATTCAGAATAACCCTGACTGGCAGAGCGTATTCGCGAAGTGGGCATATCTTCAATAAGTCTGGACCGCTTAAATAACCGGTGACATTTTCTTAGGCTGAAAAGTGTGCCGAATATAGCGATGCCGATCCAAATAATAAAATCCCATGTAGCCATGCCCTGAATGCATTCGCTGCAAAATAAGGTAGCAATATCAGTTGAGAGCATCAGTGTGGCTGAGTAGTCGAGAATTAAAAGGACTAAGAGTTAAACAGCCCTTTAATATCAACATCGGCTTTTTCCTCTTCAGAAAATTCGAGCAAGTCATGGGCGCCAAATTTGAAGAAGTTAGCAATTAAAACATCAGGGAATTGCTCAATTCGAATATTGTTTTGATTCACTGAATCGTTATACAACTCACGACGATCAGCAATGCCATTTTCTAATTCTGAAATACGGGCTTGTAAATGCTGAAATGATTCATTGGCTTTGAGGTCTGGGTAGTCTTCTGCCAGGGCGAACAGTTTGCCGAGTGTACCGCGTAACACTGTTTCTGCTATCCCAAGGCCTTCAATATCCTGGGACTGAGCGGCAGCAGAAACATTATTGCGAGCGGAGATAACTTTTTCTAACGTCTCCTGCTCGTACCCCATGTATTGCTTGCAGGTTTCTACTAGCTTAGGTAGCTCGTCGTGGCGTTGTTTAAGTAGTACATCGATATTGGCCCATGCCTGGGCAACCCGGTGTTTGAGCGCCACCAAATTGTTATACAACGTGACGCCATAACCACCGATTAAAACCAAAAGGCCGATAATAATAAATGTGGAAACCTGCATAACCCTATCCCTGCATAATCATGGTTAAAAGTGATGAGGCAAGAATAGGAGGTTTGCTGAGCATGGGCAATAGGGCGAAATAGTAGTTGAAGGGTGCTTGGAAAGAGATTTTACATTCGACGGTCTGGTTATTTGGCTTGCCGAGGCTTTTAGTTTTAAATGAAGTAAGTGGTTTTGGCGATTTGAGGGAAAACCTTTGAGGGAAAAGGGTTGAGGAGAAAGCGGTGATGGGCAGCCAAACAATACTTGCCATTGATCAGGGAACAACCAGTTCGAGGGCTATTTTGTTTTCTCAGATGGGTGA
This sequence comes from Porticoccus sp., assembly GCA_021773405.1. Lineage (GTDB taxonomy): Bacteria > Pseudomonadota > Gammaproteobacteria > Pseudomonadales > Porticoccaceae > Porticoccus. Next base: position 2,143 of record JAJFKD010000191.1, on the reverse strand, counting down.
AGTTCTCAGTGTAGAGCAAAAGGAATTGGAGTTATTTTTCCCCCATAAAGGCTGGGTGGAACAGAATCCAGAGGCCATATGGAATGATGTTCTTGAATGTTGCACCCAAATAATAAAGCTGCCCACACAAAGTACGGCGCTACAAAGCCCTGTAGCAATAGGCATTACTAATCAGCGTGAAACCACCATTGTTTGGGATAGAAAAACTGGAAAGCCCATTTATAACGCCATTGTGTGGCAAGACCGGAGGACCGCTGAAAAGTGCAACAGCCTAAAAGAGCAGGGTCATGAACCGACTGTTACGAGTAAAACCGGTTTGTTGCTTGACCCATATTTCTCAGCCACAAAAATAGCCTGGATTTTAGATAATGTTTCTGGTGCGCGAGCCCGAGCTGAATCAGGTGAGCTGGCATTTGGTACCGTGGACAGCTATTTGTTGTGGAAGCTCACGGATGGTGAAGTCCATGCTACAGATGTGACTAACGCTTCGCGAACCATGCTTTATAACATTGTGGATCAAAAATGGGATGAAGAATTACTAACTCTCTTTAATATTCCCACGGCTGTTTTACCCGAAGTGAAAGACAATATTACCCTTTTTGGAAGCACATCTAAGAACGTACTGGGAGTAGAAGTTCCCATCGGCGGAATGGCCGGCGATCAGCAAGCTGCACTGATAGGGCAAGGCTGCTTTAGCCCTGGCATGGCTAAATCCACCTATGGCACAGGTTGTTTTGCTTTAATGAACATAGGGCAAACATTCAAGCAATCAAAAAACCGATTACTGACAACAATTGCATACCGTATTAATGGTGAGATGACTTACGCCATCGAAGGGTCAATCTTTGTTGCTGGTGCGGCAATTCAGTGGTTGAGAGATGGTTTAGGCTTGTTTGATGATGCGTCTGAAAGCGAGGCAATAGCCAATTCAGTTACAGATAATAATGAAGTCTATTTTGTCCCAGCATTTACTGGCTTGGGTGCACCTTATTGGCGACCCGATGCAAAAGCATTGATTATGGGTTTATCCCGTGAAAGTAATCGGGCGCATATTGTCCGCGCGGCTTTGGAGGCTCAAGCCTATCAAACTCTGGATTTAATGGAGTCCATGGAAATCGACAGCGGATACCGTTCAGAAATTTTGCGAGTAGATGGTGGGTTGGTTGCTAATGAGTTTGTCTGTCAGTTTTTGGCTGATATGTTGAATGTCACCATCGAATTACCAAAAGTAACAGAAACAACAGCGTGGGGTGCAGCGGTGTTGGCTGGAGTTCATGCAGGTCTATTTCGTAATATCGAAGATGTTGCAGATGCTTGGGTTGCTCACCAGTGCTATTGGCCAAAGTTAAGTGAAGCAGAGCGACAAAGACTTTATTCTGGCTGGAAGAGGGCAGTTGGTATGCTCATAAAACAGTGAGCATGGCAAATAATCATTTTTAGCCGGAACGATTACAATTGATCAACTAGTTAGTGATTATTTGCCATTTTTTTAACTGCTAATCACAGTCTTTACGTTTGGCAATTCGTTTACAACGAGCTGCAGCGATTCGTGCGGTAGCCGCTGCTGCTTTGTGCCCTTGATCTCCTCCTTTAAAGCATGCTCTGTTTAAGTGGCGGCGGGCATTGGCGCAGTTAATGTTTCTAGTGTGGTTTTCATTGAGTGTTTTGCAGTCTTGAGCTCCAGTGCAACGAGACTTGTTTCCTTTGCAGTGGCGTATTACCTCCCTTCGAAGTTTTCCGTAACGTGCTTTGGAGCAACGACCCGGGGGTTGCATTCCAGTGCCAGGGAAATTCCGTTGTACAGCAAAAAAAATATGCATCATTGGGAGTGACAGCGTTGCTAAAGACGCTGTAGATAAGTGTTTGCTGGGGGTAAACAGCTTGCCCCCCGGTTCTAAAAAAACACCTGGAGCATTGCGTTTTTCAATGGTTACTTTTGAGTTGCAGTGACACATAGATATTCCCTTATGTTAGTCGACCGAAGTATTTACCCTTTTGTTTTTTTAGCAGGTGAACGCTTGACAGGTGCTTTATTTCTTTTTGGTGCACTTTTCTCACAACAACAAGGTGTGCTGATATATACATCGTGAGCATCAATAGGGTAGGTGCCGCCTATACCTGGATTGACGTCAATATCCACATA
>JAJFKD010000020.1 GCA_021773405.1 Porticoccus sp. | reverse complement strand
TGAGCAGCTGGTAATCTTTTTCCCATTTTTTTAACTGCTTTTTAGAAACGCCTCCAGCAGCCTCTAAAGCATGCCTAATACGTGCACGCACAATATCTGGCCCTAAGATTGCCATAGCATCAAATAGTGGAGGACCTGATGGAGCACCTGTCACAGCAACAAAAAGGGGGAACAGAAAATCTTTAAGCTTCAGGTCTACTGATAAGGCGATCTGATCCAGCTCTTTATAAAGGCCATCCCGGGTCCAATGACGCAACCCATCGAGTCGCCAAGCACTGTATTGGAGTACTCTGCGCACCATTTCATTATCCAGCTTCTTGTGTTCAAAACTGGTCTCATCCAATGATTGCATGCCTGACAACATAAAACTAAGCAGTGGTGCAATATCGGAGAACTTTTCAACACGCCCTTTGATTAGAGGGATCATTCGAGACAGGTTGTCACGATTAATCGCCCAGTCGGCAACACGATTTGCAAATTCACTGTCGTTCAAATCTTCACGAATCCAGCAGCCGTTCAGCCAGTCGAGTTTTTCTGTGTCAAAAACTGGACCACCCAAGTGCACATTATTAATATCAAAGTTATCCAGCATTTCTTGAAGAGTAAACTTCTCTGCTTCGTTGGGCATCGACCATCCCATCCTCCCCAGATAATTGATCACAGCTTCAGGTAGATAACCCATTTCACGATAATAGTTAATGCTAGTAGGGTTTTTACGCTTACTAAGCTTGCTCTTATCCGTATTTCTTAATAATGGCATATGGCAAAGCTCTGGCATATCCCAACCAAAGTACTGGTATAACAATTGGTGTTTGGGGGCAGAGTTAATCCATTCTTCGCCACGAATAACATGAGTGATTGCCATTAAATGATCGTCCACCACATTCGCTAAATGATAAGTGGGCATGCCATCAGCTTTCAGTAGCACCTGCATATCAATTTGTGACCAGGGTATTTCGATTTCGCCCCGTAGCATGTCATTAAATTTACAGCTGCCCTCTTCAGGTACTTTCATCCGGATAACGTAAGGCACACCATCAGCAAGTTGTTCTTGTACGTCAGCCTGAGAAAGTGCCAAGCTACGACCATCGTACTTAGGCGTTTCACCACGAGCCATTTGCTCCTTCCGCATCTCATCCAATTCTTTGGGTGTAGCAAAGCAATAAAAGGCATGCCCCTTTTCCACTAGTTCCATCACATACTTATGATAGATATCCATTCGTTCACTTTGACGATAAGGGCCATATTCACCTCCCACATCAGGCCCTTCGGACCAATCAAGCCCCAACCAGCGCAATGAATCAAAAATCATTTGCTCCGATTCAAGAGTACTTCGGGTTTGATCCGTATCCTCAATTCGAAGAATAAACTCTCCACCTAAGCTACGGGCATAACAAAGGTTAAAGAGAGCAATATAGGCTGTACCTACATGTGGGTCGCCTGTAGGTGAAGGTGCAATACGTGTACGAATGGGCATTCAGATATTCCGCCGATAACTGGATTAAAGCGCGGTATTATACGTTTTTTATTGAGGCAATCACTGATTCTCTGTGTAGCAATAGCTTTTTTATCTGAGGCTTATACCTAGAAACAAATAGCTACTAAGAGCGAGTAACTTATGAAGTAAGCAGAAATTAAAGCAATGCTGTTGAAGGGGCACCCAGCCAAAAGCCCTGAGCCGCATCGACACCTTGGGCAGCGTCAATTCCCAAAGTCACCACTGTTTCCCACTCCTCCTGGCTTTCAACACCTTCTACCATTAACAAGATATCCCTAGTACGCGTTATCTGAGCTAATGATTCGATATAAAAACGATTATCAGGCTTGCTGTCTATCTCTTGAATAAAACTGCGGTGAACTTTGGCATGATGTAGTGGCAAGGAAGACAAATAACCAAACGCTGTAGAATCCAAACCAAAATGATCAATCCCCAAGCGAACTTTATATTTTTGTAGCACTTGAACAAGATTTCGAACAGGTTCAATGGCTCTCATAGCATGTTCGGGAATTTCCATAATTAACTGTGTAGCAAGACTTGGGTGATGAAGTAACCATTTATCTAACCAAGATACAAATTCATCGTTTTGAATAGAGCAAGTACAAAGGTTGATGCAAATAAACTGGTTATCAGGAATAGCACTTGCCAAATCGGCTACACGGTTAAGTACTAACTGATCAAATTGTACTGACAATCCAAAACGCTCGACCAACGGCATAAAAATTCCTGCCGTAATCAAACGCCCTTCACTCTCTAACCGAGCAAAGACTTCCTGCCCAATAATCTGTCTACTGGAAGAAAAAATCGGTTGAAACACAATGGGCAACGACTGGCTCTCAAGCTCAGCTTCAAGCAACGTCCGCCATTCGGGTATCGGCCGGGAAAGTAATGGAATACTGTCTCCACCCTGAGCAGCACCAAGCTCCATCCAACTACTCACATCACCATTATTCTGAGCTTTTTTCAATGCCAAATCTGCTTCAACTAGCATATCTCTAGCATTCTCAATTTCAGGGGAAAAACACATCCCCATATGAATAATCAGTGGATCCTGTTCTTGAAACTTCCATTCAACAGTTAGGACTACGTCATAGATTTTTCGAGCCAGTAACAATGCATCTTCCCTAATTAAATCGGGAACAAACAAACTAAATTGCGGGCCCTGCCTACGAGCCAACAATACATTAGGGTTATCCCCTGTTATCTGCTCCAGCACCTCTCCTACTCGCCGAAGAATAGCATTACCCTCATCCCGGCCGGCTTTGTCGTTTACCGCATCAAATTTAGCTATGGCTAGTATATAAACAGCCCCAGAAACAGGGCCAGCATCAGAGGATGTTAGATGATCAAAACGAGCATCAAAATCAGCACGATTGGATAAGCCTGTCACTGAATCTCGCAGTGATTTTTTTTGCAATTGCTGTATCAGGTTTAATTGGCTATCAAAAATTTCTTTGAGCTGCTTAGCCATTCGGTTCATCGCTAAAACAACACTTTTTAGCTCACGACTACCAGGCAGCGTATCTTGAATAATAAACTCTTTATTACAAATGGCATTGGCTTGCCGTTCAACACGTACTAACGGCCTTAGGATAATACCTAAAGCAATGGCTGATAGAATACAAACACTCAGAGTTACCAAACTAAACCAAATCAATCTTTTCTTGTTTTCTTCCCACAACCGCAAATAAAACTGACCTGGATGACTAACAACTGTCAATTCACCCAACATTGCCCAACCAGAAGAAACTTCCGCCTTGCCTTCGTGGGGTTCAATTTGAATCAACTCGATGAACCAATCAGGAACACCTTCAACCAAAACAGGAAAAGACCTGTCGACAAGGACATCTTTTTTAAGATTGGTAAAGTAAATGCGCTGGTAATAACCACTATCTGAAATGGCATTAAATAACGTTTCAAGGGTTGCCAAGTCATTTTCTGATGCAGCCTGAGACATAGATAAAGCCAATGATGTCGCGGTATCTTGAGCATGAACCTTCATCTGTTGCTCTACTAGCAAACGAGACTGATAGACACCCATACCCACCTCAACGCTGTAGAGGATGACAAAGAGAGTCACGATCGCAATGATTAACTGGCGAAAAAGTGTCACTAAAAAATTCCGATATTATTTATTGTATTGCTGTTGCGTTTCCCGGAGTCTAAGGCAATATACCTAACATTCCAATTAACTTTGAATTGTTTGCAGCTGGAGTATTACTTATGACAACCAAAACATTCATAACGTCCATTCAATGCAAACAAGTAGTGTTGTCATAACCGTAGTGTAAATACAATAAAGCTGAAATTTAATTGAACCCCTCTCAACGCCATAGCCTACCTATTAGGTCAAAGCCTACCTGCCTACTCCTTTGTTTTGCTGCTTTCTTCACCTCAGCTATTGCCCATCACACGGAATTAACGACTGAAGTTCTTGCTAAAATTGAAAAGAAATATGGCATGCTCGCCAAAGCCCGCGCAGTCAAACTTGATGAGTTAATCCACAGCAATCTCTCCGAATCAGAAACCACCAAACTTAATCTCGTCAATGATTTCTTTAATGGTGCACGGTTTGCCAACGATTCTGAAATATGGAACAAGAAAGATTATTGGGCAACACCAATAGAATTCATTGGCCGTGATGCCGGGGACTGTGAAGATTTCTCTATCGCGAAATATTACGCGCTTAAATTAATGGGCGTGGATACCAGTAAACTTCGCATCACCTACGTCAAAGCATTGAAATTAAATCAAGCTCATATGGTGCTCGCCTACTACCCATCTCCTTCTGAAGATCCTCTAATTTTAGATAATTTGAATCAAAGAATACGCCCAGCAAAAGAGAGGCATGATTTAAGGCCTGTTTATAGCTTTAATGCAGACGAATTGTGGATATCACGCTCACGTAATGAAGAGTTGAAAGCGGGAAAGCCAACTCAGTTAAGGTTATGGCAAGACATGCAACGTAGAATGAACAAGGAATATAATTAATCATCTCAAATTAATTAATTCCTCACCGATTACTTGTTGAAACAACAAGTTTTACAGACACTTTGTCTATATCTCTCCTAAAAGAGCTATGACTAAATAGAAAGCTAGTTAATCTGTAATAATATTTCCCTGACCTGTCAGGTTATCAATAATTTCTGTACCTGTGAGCGTATTATTAGCTGTGATATCAACACCCTGAAGAACAATTGTTTGTTGTTCTGTACCGGCACCAGAACCATCAACATCAACTGTAATAGTTGTATCTGTGTTGTCCCACGAAAAACTTAAATATTCAGAAAGATTCGTTGCATTTTCCGATTGCAATAAATCTTTTAGATCCAACACATCACCATTATTTCCTTGGGTGAAATCTGTGATGGTATCTAAAGCACCCAAACCCGCATCACCAAATTCCCAAAGGAAGACATCTTCACCATTACCACCAGTTAGAATGTCATTGCCAAGGCCGCCCGAAAGTACATCATTTCCATCATCGCCATCCAAAGAGTCGTTTTGTTCTCCAGCGATAAGATACTAATTAAACCCAGAGCCAGCGAGAAAATCAACACCAGCCGTAACCAAAATATTTAAAAAACCGCCAATATTAATGGTGAGAGTAG
>JAJFKD010000190.1 GCA_021773405.1 Porticoccus sp. | reverse complement strand
TATCTAATCCTGATAACTTCAGATTGCAGATTTTCCCGAACCCTGCCAGAACAGAGATCGCGTTCTTTCTGACGGAAGTTTCCGAAGGACCCACCGAAGTTACCATCTATGATATTCTGGGTCGCAAAATCCGTCATTTTGATTTAGGTGTTCGTTCGCGGAATGCGGTGCAAATCGAATGGGATGGGCGTGATACTCTTAATCGGGTTGTTGCAAACGGTGTTTATTTTGCCCATGCGAAGTCTGGGCAGATGGTAAATGTACACAAGTTCACATACTTAAAACCCTGAAAGGAGGTGAGAATATGCTCAGCATATTTTTTCAAACATTATTTTTCTGTTTGGCTTCCCCCTTGTTTGCCCAATTGCCCAAGGCGTCGGAATTCCTCCCTTTACAGATCGGCAATATCTGGCAACACCAGCGTGCTGACGGTTTCGGTGTAGCCGTGCAAAGCGAGGTTGTTTCGGACACATTGCTGGGGGACACTCTTATCGTTTATGAACTGCGCTTCCATGCATTTCAAGAGGAACCTCCCACAGAAGATTGGTTTGAGTATCGCAATTATAATCATGACTCAACAGCTGTGTTTCAACATGAAAACTTCCCAGAAAACCCAGTAATTGGCGGTATTCAACTAATCGATACCCAAAGCGGCTTGCAGGGAACATGGAAAGTGTTGCTGGGGGATACTGAAGGAACAGCAGCAATAACTGATACCGGCTCTACGCTCATTTTCGGTGAGACGAGGAAATGGGCTGAGGTTAACCTTATAGATGAGAGGTCAGATACTATTAAAGTTGTTCCCGGATTCCATGAAGTATTCATGGTAGGCATTGGCCTAACCAGAGTCGGTTTTGACACACTTCTCTACGCACGAGTAGATGGTGTCGAATTTGGGACACCCGTCAGTGTTGAAGCAACAGACGAACAGAGTCAGAACCAGCCTGATGAATTCTCGTTAACAGTTTACCCGAACCCTGCAAAGTCACAGTCAACGGTATTTCTGGACAATCTACCAGCACAAGAGCTTGAGATTTCCATTTTTAATATCCTAGGTCAGAAGATTCGTAGTTTTGGATTGCAGAGTGTATTCAAAGGCATACACCAAATCAAATGGGATGGCCGGGATGACCATAATCGGATTGTTGCAAACGGTATCTATTTCGTCATTGCAAGGTCAAGTCAAAAAGCAAAAATTCACAAGTTCACATTTTTTAGATAAAAGAGGGGTTGTGCAATGAAACAGACGATCTTAACTTTAACTTTGCTTTCTACATTTGTCATGTTACTCAGTACGCGCATCTTCGCTCAGACTGATGAGTGGGTTTGCCCGCACGACGGTAGCGAAGGTTCTACGGCCGTAAAATCATTGGCTAACCATCTTAATTTCATAAATCCACTACCGACATACGATGGCATCAACTTCAAAATTGCCGTACTCTATTTCAAAGACGACGGGTGGCCGGGACGAGCCATCGTGTGCCACGTGCCTTTAGGCCGTGGTTCCATTGCATCAAAATTGGGGAATTAGAATTTACTGGAGCCGAAATAATACCTTCACACCGCACACGGGCATAAGCGGATGACCAGTGCCATTCTTCAGGACAAGACCTGCACGCATGCGAGTCGGCACGGCCTGAAGGCACGTGCCACACATTTTTTTTGAATTCTTGTGTCCCGGCCACCCGCCCGGCGGCGGAAGCCAGGAGGCGCTTGCTAAAACACTCCCCCGATGCCTTGCTGTTGGCCTAATATTCCCCGCTAAAACTAATCTACTTTCTCATTTTTCGATTTAGTAAAAGTTAAAAGTTAGTACTCATTTGGAATGGAAAGTACTCATTTGGATTTGACGGAATGCCAGCTCTTTTGTAATTTATCACAACCCCTTTCGGAGGATTAATGTTCGCAGTAGCAAGAGGGTGGGCACTTTGAATTTGTAGCAGCACAGCCTACACAAAAGAGAGGAGGTGAGAACATGTTAAGAATATTCTTGCAAGCACAATTTGTAGTTATCTGCTTGGTTTCCGGTTTATTCGCCCAATTGCCCAGGGCATCGGAATTCCTGCCCTTACAGATTGGTAACGTCTGGCAACATCAACGTGCTGACGGTTTCGGTGTAGCAGTGCAAAGTGAAGTTGTTTCGGACACACTGCTCGGGGATACCTTAATCGTTTATAAACTGCGCTTCCATGCGTTTCAAGAGACCCCTCCGGTTGAGGATTGGTTTGGCTATCGCAATTATAATCATGATTCAACCGCAGTCTATGACCATGAGGAATTTCCACTCGATCCCCTCAACCCTTTTAACAAAGGTTTTACTCTGCTTGATACCCAAAGTGGGTTGGGAGGAAGATGGGAAGTGTTTTTGGGCGATCATTATGCCACCGCAGCGATAACCGATACAAGTACTGTCTCTGTTTTTGGTGAGCGGAGAAAGCAAGTTGAAGTTAATCTTATTGAGGAGGTGGAAGATACCATTAAGGTGGTAGAGGGATTTCATCTTAAATTTGTCGACCGGATTGGTATTAGTCGAGTGGGGTTCGATAGGCTCATCTATGCCAAAATCGATGGAAGGGAATTTGGAACACCGATAACGAGCGTCCGCGGCAGAGAGGCTCACGACCCTATATCTAATCCTGATAACTTCAGATTGCAGATTTTCCCGAACCCTGCCAGAACAGAGATCGCGTTCTTTCTGACGGAAGTTTCCGAAGGACCCACCGAAGTTACCATCTATGATATTCTGGGTCGAAGACTACGGAGTTTTAAGTTTGTCGGTTCTAATCGAAAAACGAGGAAGGTAAACTGGAATGGGCGAGATGCTCGCAATCAGGTGGTTGCAAGCGGTATCTACTTCGTAACTGTGAGAGCAGGTCATTTATTTAGAACACATAAATTTATTTACCTGAGATGAAGGAGGAGTGAAATGAAATGGAGAATAGTCACGTTGTTTTCGTTACTTGTTTGGAGCTCTCTTGTGTTGGCTCAAGTCGAAAATGAGTGGGTGTGTGGCATGGAATAAAATCAACAGGCAGCTTCCATGAAGTCATATTCTGGGCATCATCTCAACTTCATCGTTCCTTTGTTGCTGTTGGCCTAATATCCCCTGTTAAAGCGATTTCCTCTTTTTCATAGCTTAAAGCTTTACAAAAATTAGTACTCATTTGGAATGGAAAGTACTCATTTGGATTTGAAGAGAGGCCAATTCTTTTGTAATTTATCACGGCCCTTTGGA
>JAJFKD010000189.1 GCA_021773405.1 Porticoccus sp. | reverse complement strand
TTATTGCTAAATATTGGGGCATAATTGGAGCCTTTGCCTATTTCTTGCTGTTAGCTCGTTGTATCAAGAATAGGCACTGGCTATTGGCCGTGGTGAGTTTGCCGGCCTGGTTTCTGGTAGTTTTTCACGCCGCAATTTCAGTCAATGTTCCACGCTATAACTTAATGCTGGTTGGGGTATATTCTTTAGCCTGGGCATGGATGTTACAGCATCTTTACTTTCGGCTCACAGGCCGTTCAAATCGAACGTTGCAATTAAGTCCGTGACAACCACAGGCCGTTCTTTAATTCGTACCCTCTTCCAGAATAAATTGCTCTGGTTTATCGCCTTTGTTATTAGCTCAGTATTACTGACCATTTTGTTGACTCAAATGGATCATGTTGCATTTGCACGCATATTAAAGACACTGGAGCCTAATTATCTAATGGCCGCACTGGTTTTTCTGATTGGAGAGGCGATATTTACCAGTTTACGTATCAAGCTTTTTGCCAGTGAGAAGCCAGCTGTAACCGATGCGCTATACGCTAACGGCTGGTATATGATTTTGCTCAATATGCTTCCTGCTCGTCTTGGGGAGGTTGCTGCAATTTGGGTATTTGAAAAATACCTTGGGCAAACACGGGGGGGTGCGATGATCAGTATCATTGCCCAAAGGTTATTTGACATCATTATGCTGTCTGTACTTTTTCTGATAGTTCTTGGCATGGCAACGGCCATTGTGCCGTCGCCACTACTTATTGTAATTGCATTATTGCTGGTGTGCTGCGCGGTTGGGGTATTACTGCGTTTAGAACAGGCACTCTCAATTATTGCTGCCACTATGCTGCAGAGTCACTGGCGCTTTAAGGGTTGGCGGAGAGTATTGTTACGATTAGTTTTACAGGCACGGACATGGCGGCGTCACAACATCCAATCCAATCAGATGTTTAAAGCCATAGCCCTAACCCTACTAAAATGGACTTGTAACCTAGGTATTGTGTCCTGCTTGCTGTTTTCTGTAGGTACGCCATTGAGTTGGCCTGAGGCGTTAAGTATAAGTGCTGCATACAATTACCTTGCGATTGTACCCGTGCAAACTATTGGTGGGCTTGGATTAAGTGAAGCCGGACTGGCGCTTATGTTGGGGTTAACCGGCATCGCAACAGCTGAGGCAATAGCATTTGGTATTTTTGCGCGCATAGTAATACTGCTGTTTCCATTTGTATTTTTTGTCGTAGTTTGGGGCATTCGTGCATTGCGCCTTGGTGTGTTTTCGCAAGTTCCAACTGCCAGTACTTCACCTACCAACATCGAACCTACTAATAAGGTAAAAGGCTAGTCTATGGCAGATATTAAAACAGATGCCTTATACAAAAGTGTACGAACGACTTATGGGCAAAAGCGTGCTAAAGCGAATGGTTACCGAGCCCAATTTTTCTTTCGCTTGGAGCAAAGGACTGTGCTTGAGCATCTGCATAAAAACCAAGCCCCCATTGTAGATATAGCCTGTGGTTCGGGCTTAATGCTTGAGCCTTTAATGGCCCATGGTAAGGGTGCAATTAACATTTATGGGCTGGATTACAATAACGATGCCTGTATTGCTGCGCAATCAAATCAATTAACGACGATTCGGGGGGATGCCTTCAAGCTACCTTTCCCTGCTGACACCATTGGCCAATTTGTTAATTGTCAGTTTCTCAACCAGCAAACACCAGAAAATGCACGCTTATTTGTTGGGCAACTGGCCAAAGCACTTCAACCCGGAGGTCGTGCGATTATTCTCTGGCGCCATGGTAATAGTCTGCTGCATCGCGTTGCACATAGTATTTTTCTGTTGCTAGATCGGCTAAAGAAAGCCCCGAAGTTTCCTCAATACATCCACTCTATGGAGCAGGTCAAATTATATGCTCAAGAAGCTGGGCTGGGAGTACTAAAGGAATCGATTACACTACCAGTGTCCTACCCAAGATCGGTGCCCTCCAGGCATTGGTTTGGGGATGTATTAGGAGCATCTTTTATGCTCGTGTTAAGCAAACCTGTAGATAACTCAAGTTAGACAAATGAAAATTAAAGTGCTGAAAGATCAGCATCGCAAAGCCTGGAATCAGGCTGTTGCTGATTTGCCTGATACAACCTTTTTTCATTTGGTGGAATGGCAAAATGTCATCTCAGGAAGTTATGGGTTTACCCCTTATTATTTGTATGCAGAAGATTGCACCGGTATCTGTGGTATTTTACCGTTGTATCATGTCCATATTCCTCTACTAGGTTCTAGCTTAATGTCCACTCCGTTAGGGGTCTACGGAGGAGCAGTTGCTGTATCAACTGACATTCAAGCACAGTTAGAAGATGCCGCTGTAGAACAGGCAGAAAAATTATCAGTAGGTCATTTAGAACTGCGCAATGTGAAACGACGGCGCGATGGCTGGGCAGTAAATGAGGCCTATAGTAGTTTCCAGCGGGAGCTATATGCCGACGAAGAGGCTAACTTACTGGCTATCCCACGTAAGCAGAGGGCTGAAGTCCGCAAGGGAATCAAAGCTGAACTTAGTACAAGGGTGCATCGTGATGTAGGCGGTTTTTTTCAGCTCTACGCACGTAGTGTGAGAGACCTTGGAAGCCCCATTTATCCCAAGCGGTATTTTCAGTTGCTGTTGGATGTTTTTCCTAAGCACTGTGATATCCATACGATTTATAAGGCTGATCAACCCTTAACAACAGTTCTGAATTTTTATTTTAAAGATACCGTATTGCCTTATTATGGCGGTGGCATAGCTGATGCTCGAAACCACAGTGCTTTCCCTTTTATGTATTGGGAGTTGATGCGTATATCTGCCCAACAGGGTTATCGCCATTTTGATTTTGGGCGCAGCCTGAAGGGTAGTGGAGCATTTTCTTTTAAGAAAAATTTTGGTTTTAGAGCACAGCCTTTGAATTATCAGTATCAATTAATCAGTGCCAAAAAAATCAGTGGTGCCGACCCTGATAACCCAGTTCATAAAATGTTCAGTCGGTTGTGGCGGTATTTGCCTCTTCCTGTTGCTAATCGACTTGGTCCACTGGTTTCAAGAATGATTGTGTAGTTTAAGTAAATGATGTCACGGGGAGACAAGGAATTAGGTCAAATTTTCCTGAATGTAGTTGCTCACTGAAGGGAGGGGCAAAGCTAATAGCTGGTGAGGTTTTTAACAAATCTTCATATTTACTGAATGTACGTTTCCGATTTAGCCATAATAACCAGCTGATCCATAGTGCTGTTTCTTTCATTCGATAGAAGGGTTGCTTAGTATCAAAATCATGGGGGTGACAGTACGTCCACAAGCACTGATTTTGGGGTGTTTTTCCCAAAAAAAATCTAATTAAACGGTTCGGTAAATAGCGAAAATAAACACCACCAAGATAGGGGATTTTGGCACCACCTATAGACGCTAATGGTGCAGGAAGCTCGAGCAATCCATTATGCCAGCGAAAGGGAGTGAAAGGAGCCCCAGGCAGACCAAATAGTGGGCTGCCTGCTGGCAGTACACTAGATGAATATTCAAATCCCAATTCTTTCAGTATATCTACGGCCCACAGACTTTGTCGGGTCAGAGAAAAAATTGGAGCGCGGTAACCTACCACTTGTGTAGCAGATATGTCTTCCAGTAGCTGTTTCCCTGCACGGGTTTCCTCTTCAAATTCAGTGGTGCTCTGGGTTGTCAGAGGCTTGTGGTACATTGAATGAAAACCTATTTCATGCCCTAAAGCTGCCGTTTTTTTCACTAATTCAGGATCTGCTTTGGCTACTTTGCCGACAAAGAAAAATGTTCCTTTTATGTCTAGTACTTCAAGTCGGGTTAATAGCCCCTCGATAATTTCGGGGTAGCGTTTGGGGTAACTTTCATCGGGGCGTGGGTCTTCCACATCACAACTAAAAATAATTTCAGGCATAATGTTTGGCGCTATATATTTGAATATTTAAGTTGAAAGTAACTGCGGAACAACCAATTGGGCAATAATCTCATACCGTTGTCTCTGAGCTTTTGAGTTAGTGTGTTTCTGGGGACATACCAACGCACAGCTCGTCGAGTTGCGGGTTGTATGGCCTGGATTATAGGTCGCATTTCGCTTTCATATTGCTGTAGCGCGACGCTAATAGAATTCTGTTGTTGTAGTGCTAAAGCTAGCCGACTGGCACCACTAAATGCGGCAGCAGCGCCACGGCCTGAGAACAGTGTCAGGCTATGTGCGGCATCTCCAATCAAAACGACAGGCCCTTTGGACCAACTTGATGCTTCTACCTGCATTAGATAATCCATATAAATAGCTTCTTGTTGGGGGCAGTGTTCAATGACCTTTCTGATGGTTGAGTTTGAATTTTGGTAAGTTGTACCCAAAATGGCTCTGCGTTCTGGTCGCCGTGGTGTAGTTCTTCTATTACTGTCCCAGACAAAAACCGCTCCTATATCGCCATGCCCGGTACTAAAGGCTGCCATATAGCGGTCTCGTTCCATGTGGGTTTCAAACTTGTTATCAAGCCCCAATACATTGGGCAGCCTGAATGCTGCACAACACAGGTCTAAGTAGTGCTTTTTAATATCGATATCGTTAAATGCTAATTCTCTAACTACAGAGTGCAGGCCATCGGCACCTATGACCAAGTCGTAACTTTTTTCTAATCCAGAAGTAAGTTTGACATTTGCTTGTTCACCATCGATAGATAAGGACTCAATGGAGTCACCAAATCGGATATCTATTTTATTTTTCGTCTCTTCATAGAGTACGGAATTAAAATCATCTCGTAACATTTGAATAACATCGACACGGTTAAACATTTCTCCGTAATCGAGAGCTAACAATTCGGTGCCTCTGGGGCCGTGGTAGCTAGAGTTCGTAATACCCATAT
>JAJFKD010000188.1 GCA_021773405.1 Porticoccus sp. | reverse complement strand
GTTAAAAAAATCACTTAACACCGGCTTAGCAAAGCGACCTTCTAAACGGATCAGCAGATCATCTTTTTGTTTTGATGGTCGCATTGCTATGCCGGAGTTAAGTGATTTTTTAAACTTGCCATCAGATCAAGTATTACTTGGAAAAACAAACGTGCTGGCCAATGTGCGTGTTCCTTTGGAAGATATTTCGATACCAATCCGGTTAAACGTAACAAGCCGGTTAAAAGGGGCCGAAATAAAGTTGCCAGAACCATTTGGAAAGCCGGCCAGTAGTGAAAAGCACATTGAGGCAAAAGTCGTTTTTGCCAAGAACATGGATTTAAGAGTGGTATTAGATGGAGATATCAAATCCCAGCTTGAGTTGCGAGATGGTTCAGTTTTACGTGGCTTATTAGCCGTTGATAGTGATCATAAGGAGCTGCCTGAGCCTGGACAATTATTAGCTGTCGGTCATTTGAAATCATTTTCCCTTTCCCAGTGGCAGCAGGCCTACCCCAAAATTATTAACTTTGCTGATACAACTTCTAGCACAAGTGATAGTGGGTCGCCCTCTCTCAATTTGACCCCAATTTTTGATGTCAAAATTGATCAGCTGGATGTGGCTGGTATGGAATTTGAAGATGCTTCGGTAAATGGTGGATACCAAAACAGTGAATGGATGATTGGTGTTGAGAGTGATCGCGCAGAAGGACATGTGTTGATTTCTTCCGACGAGTCAGCACCCATGATGATTGATTTGGAAAGGTTGTTCTTGCCAACGCCAGCAGAAGCGGGTGGTGATGCTGAAGAGCTGGATCCATCTTCATTGCCCCATATGCAGTTGGCTGTTAGAAACTTTGGTGTGGGCGATAAGCGATTTGGTGAAGCTAATTTGTTGATGAAACCACAAGCCAATGGGGTCAAGATTTCTGGGATTAATGCCAATTTGCTTGGTTTGCAGTTAGGTGATCCGGAGCATGAGACCAGTCTAGAGTGGACGGTAGAGAACAATCGTCACCACACTAACTTTGATGGTCTATTGCGTGCTGGCGATATTGGTGAGGTGATGAAGGCTTGGCAATTGCCGGCTATCCTGGATAGCAAGGAAGCACACTTTTTTGCCGGGTTAAATTGGGAGGGGCGACCTTGGGATATTTCTCACACTACCATGAGTGGTGCGATGTCACTGCATCTAGAAAAAGGCCGATTTTATAAGTCGCCAACCGGTGCAGCTAATGCATTAATTCGTTTGGTGGGACTGTTTAATTTTGGTAACTGGGTGCGTCGGTTGCAACTCGATTTTTCAGATTTATTTGAAAAGGGTATGAGCTACGATGAGATGCGTGGCGGACTCGTGTTTGATCGGGGAACTTTAACATTTGATGCGCCGATGGTGGTTAAATTGCCATCAGGTCGCATAAAGATGGAAGGGGAGGCAAACCTGATTTCAGAAGAAATTGATGCCGAGCTAGTGACAACATTACCTGTTGGTACGAACCTTCCCTGGGTGGCAGCAGCCATTGGTGGCTTACCTGCAGCGGCAGGTGTCTACTTGACCAGTAAGGTTTTCAAGAAGCAAGTCGATAAGTTGTCCAGTATCAGCTATAGCATCGAAGGTTCGTGGAATGAGCCTGAAATTCAAGTACAGAAAATTTTTAGTGACAGTACATCTAGTAGTAAAAAGTCTAAAACACAGCCCAATATGCCTGAAAAGGCATCGGTATTAGAGCCGGTTACAGAATCAGTATCGGAGTCAGTGCCTGAACCAGAGGGCAGTCTATGAGTGGGGCTGCTTTGCCAAGAGTAGCCGCCCTGCAAATGACGAGTAGTGGTAGTCTCGATGCAAACCTGTCCCAAGCAAGCGCTTTGATTCGAGGGGCTGTTAACCAGGGAGCACAATTATTGGTGTTGCCAGAATACTTCGCTTATCACGGTTGTGGAGGAATTACCGAGATTGCTCAACAAGAGAAGGATAGTTCTGGCCCTGCACGTACATTTTTGTCAGAGCAAGCACAACAGCATAAGGTCTGGCTTGTAGGCGGAACCATTCCCGTAGCAACTTCCTGTGGTTTATCTAATAAAGGGGCGGACGAGGAAAACCGAGCTTTAGCTAGCTGTTTTGTCATTGATGATAAAGGCCATGAAGTTGCCTGCTATCAGAAAATGCACCTGTTTGATGTGCAGGTAGATGATGCCCATGGTAGTTATCGGGAGTCCAACGATTATTGCCATGGAAAAGAACCGGTAGTGGTGGACACACCATTTGGTCGACTAGGGTTGAGTGTTTGTTACGACCTTCGTTTCCCTGAGTTATATCGTTATTTGGCAGATCAAGGAGCGGAGTTAATTGTTGTTCCATCTGCCTTTACAGCCAAAACAGGTGAGGCTCACTGGCAGTTGCTATTAAAGGCAAGGGCTGTCGAAAATCTGAGCTATGTTATTGGTGCCAATATGGGTGACCGTCATCATCCCAAACGGCCTACTTGGGGTGGTTCTGTCATTATCGATCCCTGGGGGAATATTATAGAGGAGTTAGATGATGGCCCCGGTGTCATCGTTGCTGATGTTGACCTTAACTATCTAAAAAAATTACGCCAGAAAATGCCTGTGTATGAACACCGACGGTTTAATGTGGTCAAACCTTCTAATTAAGCTAAGTGATTAAATCTACTTAGTTATTAAACCAACTTACTCTGTTTATTTTTTGCTGGTAAAAGTGCCAGCGAGCAGGCTCAATCATGAATAATGATCTATTTACCTTTTTTGATGTATCCAAGTATAAAGCGTTGTTTTTCATGTTTTTAACAGCTTTTTTGCTGTTTGTGCTTTCTACGCAAGCTCTTCAAGCCTCTGATCAGGCTGATGCCTCTAAAGTTTTACCCAATATGACAGTGGCGCAGGCCAAGCAGTTGATAGAGGAGGGCCGAGATCTGGAAACCATTCCAAAAACTGTATGGAAAAAAGTACTCACACCCAAGCAATTTAATATTCTGTGGGAAAAGGGCACGGAAAGAGCTTTTACTGGAAGTTTGCTTAAGAATAAGCAAAAAGGCACTTATGTAACGGCTGGTTGCAGGTTACCGGTTTTTCACTCTAGTCAGAAGTATAAGTCAGGTACAGGTTGGCCCAGTTTTTGGGAAATGCACCAAGCTGATAATATTAAATTAGAGGATGATTGGTCCTGGATGGGTAAGCGTATCGAAGTATTATCCGCTTGTGGCGAACATCTGGGACATGTATTTCCTGATGGGCCCGAGCCAACAGGGCTAAGGTACTGCATTAATTCTGAAGCACTATTATTTATTCCCGATGAAAAGCCCTAAAGCGCTTTTGTTTAAACCCAAAGCACTCTTGCCTAAACCCATTGCTTAAATCCAGAGAGCTCTTGTCAAAATCAAAGCACGCCTGTTTATACCCGCTATATAAGGGTGGAACCTGCCAAAAAATACCTATAGTATCCTCACCCCAACTTTGAGCTGGTTAGGTAAGTTCTCGTGCGTTTAGTGGGAATGCTACAGATAGAAAAGAAATTGAAGGTAATAGATATGGTAACTAAATTTGAGTGTAAAACGTTTGAGGAGCTGGTATTCAGCATTGATGATGTTGAGTTTAAGTATTCTGAATGTACGGTAATGGCAGAAAAAGAACACAAAAAATTTCCCAATGTGGAATTGATACTAAAGAATTCTGACGGTATCTTTGCCGAAGTGGCTGTTTCTTCCAGTGACAAAGAAGTGGGTAAAAGCAATATCGTTCGCGGTACCTATGATGGTGACGTGATCGAGGAAGATCTCGCCATTGGCTTGAGTAAATTGGCGAACATGACCAAGTAAAAGCCTATTTGTACAACAGTAGATTGTTTTCTCCGTGTTTTTGAGTGATCGATTCATCAAGTTATGATGAGCAAGATAGAATCTTTTCTGGAAACACTGCAGCGTCAAAAAAATACCCCCACTGTGACCAATCCCTATCTCGATGATGGGGTGGTCAACAATCTCCGGCTCTATCTGGAATACATGTTCGAATATATGTCTGCTCATCCTGGCAGGCGTGTTTTTTTAGTTGGCGAAGCACCTGGTTACAAAGGGTGCAGAATTACTGGTATCCCCTTTTCCAGTGTAAAAGTGCTTATGAGCACGGACCATTCGTTATTTCATGCCATAAAACCCCAGTTGTCTCTTAGTGATGATGAATTGAGTGAGATGACATCTGAAAATACAGCTACCATTGTTTGGCAATATTTAGTCGATAAAAAAACCATACCGCTGTTTTGGAATTCTTTTCCTTTTCATCCGCACCCAGAGGGTAAAGAGAACAAAAATAGAGCACCCAATAGCAAAGAAATTGCTCAAGGGATCACTTATCTGCAACAGCTTTATGCTATTTTTCAACCAGCGATAGTTGCAGGCGTTGGTGTCAAAGGTGTTGAATGTGCAAGACAAGCTTATCCAGAATCATCTATTAAATATATCAGACATCCCTCCTATGGCGGCAAGTCTGAGTTTATTGAAGGAATGAACAGTATTATTCAGTAAACCTGATAATTTTATAACTAGAGTCGATAACCAGCGAGGTTATATGAAGTCTCAAATTCAACGAATGGGTAAAATTATTTCTGTTTTACCATTTATACTATGTTCAAAATTAGTATTTGCAGCTGGGTATATAGAGCAGATTGATAGTGCTGCTTTGTCTCAACAGGGCAGATCTGACGCGATTCTTCTGCTTGTACTCTTTGTCAGCATGGCCCTGGTCATCTCCTTTCTCTGCTCTGTAGCAGAAACGGTTCTTCTAAGTATCACCCCCTCCTACATAGAAGGCCTAAGAGATCAAAACCCGGAACAGGCCACACGCCTTAAATTACTTCGGCAGGAAAAAATTGACCGTTCTCTTGCGGCCATTTTGACCATGAATACTGTTGCCCATACCGTAGGGGCAATTGAAGCTGGTGCCCAGTCAGCCATTGTTTTTGGTAGCACTTGGGTTGGCCTCTTTTCAGCCATCATGACACTGCTGATTCTGTTCCTTTCCGAAATTGTTCCGAAGACATTGGGAGCTGTGTATTGGCGTAATCTGGTGGGGGTGACAATACTGTATATTCGTACCCTCATCGTCTTGATGTACCCCTTAGTGGTGGTTTCAGAGGCATTAACTCGCCTGATCACACGAGGAAAAAGTGTTCATAAATTTAACCGAGATGAATTTTTGGCCATGGTGGGTTTTGGGCAAAAAACAGGTGAAATTGATGAACATGAATCAAAAATTATCCAAAACCTGTTTCGCTTTAGATCATTAAAAGTAACAGATGTAATGACGCCTCGTGTCGTTATTACCGCCCTGCCTCAAGACATGCCGGTAATCGAAGCTCAACAAGCACTGCGTCATTGCCCTTTCTCCCGGTTACCACTGTACGGTGAAAATATTGATGACATCATAGGCTTTTCCTTGAAAGATAAAGTCATGATGTACAAGCCTTCAGAGCGTGAAGAGCTCACGCTGGAATCGTTCAAACGAAAAATTCATACCGTACCGGAGTCGATGTTATTACCAAAATTATTGGATTCTTTTCTTAATAACAGAGAGCACATTGCCATTATTGTGAATGAATATGGCGGAGTGAAAGGGTTGGTAACACTTGAAGATGTGATCGAAACCTTGCTAGGTATGGATATCGTTGATGAGACAGATAACGTAACAGACATGAGAGCTTTGGCCCGACAGCAGTGGATCAAAAGGGCAGAGGCACGAGGTTTTGAGATTCCTGAAGAGCTTTTAGAACCAAGTGAGGCTAATGGGAAAGGGGGTAGTGAGAAAGAGAAGTAATTTTGTTTCCATCCGTACGTTTTTTACACGGCGAACAACACCGCCTTATTACAAGGCATTATGTCCGCCCCCTTAACCTATTGAACCAACCCAGCCAAACAGTCGGCGAAACAAACAAATAAGCTCCAATACCAATTTTAAAAAACTGCCCAGCAAGATAGCCATATGTTGCCAATTGAATTGATGGCTGTTTTGCGATGGATAGAAACTGTCCTGGTAAAAGACTTAGTGCTGAAACGATGAAGAACAACCCAACAACTTGAAGAACAAAGACAGAAGAAAGGGATAGTGGCTCTGAAAATTCGGACACACTATTCAATACAGAGTTAGATACCTTGAGCATTGTGAATGAGACCAACATACCCGCTGCAATAAATCCCAACATAATGAACACAGACCAATTGGGTGGAATAGGGTTTCCTTCAAGCCTAGAAAGGGGAATTGAAAGCATTACGACACTTGGCAAGCAAAGAACCACATTCACCAATAGCCAAATAGCGAGAATTTTTATAGCAAGAGCTGTAAGTTGTTTAGATGTCATTTCTTATGCCTTGTAACATTTGTATCTGGAGCCAGCTCGCTTTGTCATTTCTGATATTTCGAGGAGGCTTTTAATTTATTGATTTGGAAGGAATTTCTTAGAAGTGTTGGAATCCTTTCCACGCCCTCTTTAGTTAAAGTAAGGCGCAAGCTCAATAATAATGTTAGCGAGTTTTCTCCCTATCTACCCACGTGTTTTTGTAGGTGATTGATTTGGCAGTATATTCTTATTTACCTTGGGTGAAAAGCGAGCCATTTTAGTGATGTGATAGGAGTGTAAACGCGCAATATGATTGAAAAACTCAACTTATACGCATGTAGTTACATAGATTGGGAGATATTGTTGTACTGATAGAGAGCGGTTTTTAGTGAGTAAGATGACAAATAAATACGGTTATCGGTGGTAGGGATGTCCTGTATTAATAGTTCCCGCCCGGTAAATTTGTTCCACCAATAAAATACGTACTAAGGGGTGTGGCAGGGTTAGAGCGGAGAGGGACCATTTGCTATTAGCCCGCCCCAAACACTCCGGAGCAAGACCATCGGGGCCCCCTATCAGTAAGCTGAAATTATCACCAGAAAGTTGCCACTGTTGTAGCTTTTTGGCTAGTTGTTCAGTGCTCCAGGGTTTACCCACAACATCCAGTGCGATGACATGATCTTGTTCACCGATGGCTTTGAGCATAGCTTCGCCTTCACGCTGAATGGCACGGTTAATGTCTGCGCCTTTTCCACGTTGTCCCAGGGGTAATTCAATAATTTCCAGGTTTAACGCTGGGGGAAGTCGCTTTAGGTATTCATTGCAGCCGGCTTCTACCCAGTCGGGCATTTTGGTACCGATGGCAATGATTTTGAGGCGCACAGGTTTTGTCCTTTTTAGTGTTTGTCTAACCTAGTGTTCCTCGACATCCGCGTCGAGATCCCCAGGGCGAACGGACCAAAGTTTTTCCAGGTCGTAAAATTCACGGGTGGTGGGCTGCATCATATGGACAACGATATCCCCGAGGTCTACTAGTACCCATTCACCGGTATCCATACCTTCAACACCTATGGGTTGAAAACCTGCTTTTTTGCAGTCTTCAATGACGTTGTTGGCTAGTGCCTTTACCTGGCGGTTTGAGTTACCGCTGGCAACGACGATGGTGTCCATTACATCGGTGAGATCACTGACGTTTAGTTGAGTAATATCTTTGCCTTTAACTTCTTCAAGGGCGTTCATCACGATATCAATTAAATTCTTACTCATTGAATTTCCTGTGCTGGATTATCTGGTGTTGGATTATTTGTATCTGTGTACAGCTGATGCTGTGTAATGTAATCAATAACAGAGTCCGGCACCAAATAACGGATAGATTCTCCCCGCTTAAGTGCCTGTCGAATACCTGTTGCTGAAATGGGCAGTAGGGTCATCTCCATAATTAATATTTTGCCTGCCGGTGTTTCCTGTAGTTGTTCTTTGTTGGTGGCTCGATGAGCTCGAACAAATTCAAGTACTTCACCGCTCTTTGGTAAATGCCAACCAGGCCTTGCGGCTACAATAATGTGGGCAATATCAGCGAGCTCGCTCCACTGGTGCCATTGGTTCAGATCGATCAGTGAGTCCATACCAATACAAAGGTATAACGGAGTCTCTGGCCCTGCTTCAGCACGGAGTTCTTTTAGTGTGTCTATAGTGTACGAAAACCCTTTTCGGCGTAATTCCCTATCATCAGCGACTAATCCTGATTCTCTTAATTCCAGATTACAGGATTTAGATGTACGCCCAAGTGCTAGTTTCAACATCGCCATACGATGTTCTGCGTTGCTTTCAGGTTGTTCCCTGTGGGGTGGAGTTGCACTGGGAATGAGCCGCATTTCATCGAGGCCAAGCGCCTTTCTTAATTCCACCGCCGTCCGCAAATGGCCAATATGAATAGGGTCAAATGTACCGCCAAAAATACCGATGCCGTTCATGCTAATACTATTCATATCAGCACTGTCTTGTGTGGAGCGTTTTGAAATCAACGACATGATTTATTGACGTATTTCGCCATGACCATAGACGATCCACTTTTGTGAGGTTAGACCCTCAAGGCCTACAGGGCCGCGAGCATGGATTTTATCTGTGGAAATACCAATTTCAGCCCCCAGGCCATATTCAAAACCATCGGCAAAGCGGGTCGATGCGTTATGCATGACAGAGCTCGAGTCTACTTCTGCGATAAACCTACGCGCTCTGTCTTGGTCATCGGTGATAATAGATTCCGTATGTTGAGAGCTGTAATGAGCTATGTGCTCCATGGCTGCATCCATATTGGCTACAACTTTTATCGAAAGAATAGGTGCCAGATATTCGGTGAACCAGTCTTTCTCCGTTGTTGGGATGCAGTTAATAATTTTCTGAGTTTTTTCACAGCCTCTTAACTCGACACCTTCTTCTTCATAAGCTTTGGCCAGGCGGGGTAAAATTTCTGAGGCAACGCCTTCTGCAACCAATAAGGTTTCCATCGCATTACAGACGCCATAACGGTGGGTTTTGGCGTTGAAGGCAATATTGAAAGCCATATCGAGGTCAGCCTTGTCATCAATATAGACATGGCAAATACCGTCCAAATGTTTAATGACGGGGACGCGGGCATCATTGCTAATTCGTTCGATTAAGCCCTTGCCTCCCCGAGGGACGATAACATCGACAAACTCAACCATAGTAATTAGTTCGCCTACGGCAGCACGGTCGGTAGTTTCTATCACTTGCACCACAGCTTCAGGCAGGCCGGTAGCCGCTAGACCTTGCTTGATACATTCTGCAATGGCCTGGTTGGAATTAATGGCTTCGCTACCACCACGTAAAATCGTGGCATTACCTGATTTTAGGCACAAGCTGGCGGCATCAATGGTGACGTTAGGGCGAGATTCATAAATAATTCCAACCACGCCGAGGGGTACACGCATTTTTCCCAGCTCAATACCACTAGGACGTTTTGTGAGTTCGGTGGTCTTGCCAATAGGGTCTGCAAGGTCAGCGACTTGTTGCAGGCCCTCGATCATGGCATCTATTCGGCTGTCATTGAGTTCCAGGCGATCTAGTAATGCTGCATCAAGGCCGCTCGCTTGACCATTTTTTAAGTCGATAGCATTTGCCGCCAGAATTTGTTGGCGGTTGTTATTCAGTGCATCAGCAATAGCGAGTAGTGCAGCATTTTTTGTTTTGGTATTTGTTGCGGCAATGACTCTTGAGGCTGAGCGCGCTTGCTGCCCCAGCTGTTGCATGTAGGCTTTTATATCCATGAAACTCAATACATTTAAATGACTAGAACCGCCCATTATAACGCTATCGTGTTAGATGTGGCAGAAACTAGCAGGTGATTCAGAAAGTGGGTCAGAAATTGGTGGATCGGGCGTAGCTATCGTTTTTAATGCCTATAGCTTCTGCCAGAGTCTCTATCTTTGCGACGGCGATCATCTGATCTTTGTTTTTCAAAGAGCTTAGGTGGTGTTAATAATTTTGACCTGGGTACTAACAATGTTTTGTTGTTCAAATCACGGTTTTTATCATGCTTGTCATAATGGTTATTTTTATTGCGGTCATTTCTATAGCGACCGTGTATAGGCTTGCGGTGTGAGTGAGGTCTAAATAGATTTCGTCCTCGATAGGGGTAATTAGTCCGGTAATACTCTTCCCTGTAAATTAAAGGCGGTGCTGATTGTTGGCGGGCAAGAGCAAGTTCTTGTTCCGCCAAGCGTGCTTTATCACGTTCTTGACGATCTTGTTTTAGTCTATCGGTGACTTTGGCCATCTGCTCAATACGTGCGGCAGATTCTGCGGCGGAGTCAGCAGTAATTTCAGGATTTTTTATCTCAAGTGTTTCCAATAATTCTCCAGGGGCAGCGGGTTGGTCGCTGTAAGTAACTGTTCCATCAGCATCCACAGATTTATAAACCGTTTGTGCATAAATGGTTGTAGTGGCTAAGGTTGTTGTGACTATGAGAAGTGACAGGATCAGTATTCTCAATTGATCTAAGCCTCCGCCTGGATACTTTGACTTACTTTTAACATTCATAACCTTTGGTATTGCGTCGTTATTAAGGTTTCCGTATTAAGGTTTCTATAATTTTTTTGAAATTACACAGTTTTTGACATTAAAGAGCGTGCAAAGTTGTTTCTAAGCCATAATTCATCAAATTGTCATTTCATGTACATCTTTTTGTCATAGTGGCGGCCTAGTGTTCGCGCTATGACAGCAACAAAAACACTGCAAGCAATTCATTCTGTTGATGTTCTAGCTTTCTTAAGCATAGTTCAGTGGAATACAAGGCGCCGAATTCGGGTTTTGGCTAGTGTTGTATCAAGTAGTGCAGACGGTTGGCCTTATCTATTGGTTCCAGTGGTTATTGCTCTAGTCTCCCCTGAACTGGGGTGGGCGGTATTTATCACCTTATTAGTCGGGTTTGCCATTGAGCGGCCAACTTACTATTTGTTGAAAAATAGTTTTAAGCGTAATCGTCCCCCCATGATTATTCCTGGCTTTCAAAGTGTGATTACCGCTTCTGATGAGTTTAGTTTCCCATCCGGTCATACGTCCGGTGCTTTTGTCCTTGCTACAACGTTAGTCTTGTTGATGCCTTTAGGCGCCTTTGGTTTTTATCTTTATGGATGGGCGATTACCGTTGCCTTGTCTCGTATTGTTTTAGGTGTGCATTTTCCCCTGGATACTGTAGCTGGGGCTCTATTGGGCAGTAGTATCGCTTGGGTTGCTGTTCAGTTGGTGTCATTCATATAGCGTAGCGCATTGCATCTAGAGCGTAGGGTATAGAACATGGTAGTCATGTTATGAAAATTTTTTATGGTGTACAGGGAACCGGTAATGGGCACCTTTC
>JAJFKD010000187.1 GCA_021773405.1 Porticoccus sp. | reverse complement strand
TGGATGGATTGGGGCTTTCTGAAAATGAGCAAATAGTGGGTTTTTTGTATTTGGGAACTATGCCTGTCGATGGTCTGGAAGCTCCCGTTTTAGAGGTAGACGATTACTTTCAAACCTGGCCTTGATTAATTGCTTTTTGATGGTTGCTTGTGTAGAGTTGCGCTCCTCAAAAAACACGGTGAGGTGTCCGAGTGGCTGAAGGAGCTCGCCTGGAAAGCGTGTATACGGAAACGTATCGAGGGTTCGAATCCCTCCCTCACCGCCAAACAGTCTACCGGGTTTCCATGTCTCCGTGGAAGCTCGGTAAAACTCAATATTATTCAAATATATAGATCCTACTCGGTCTCATGATTTTACTTTAAATGTTACCGTAGAGACCCAAAAACACTCAGTATTATCTGATTTTCTCAAAGCGCTAAATTCCGCTTCGCTTTTGCCGGTATTGCCAAGTTAACCTGCCATATTTGATAGAATTGATGAATGAATATATACAAGCACCATAGATTCCCACCCGATGTCATCAGTTACGCCGTCTGGTTGTACTATAAATTCAATCTTAGTCATCGCGATATCGAAGACCTACTTGTTGAGAGGGGTATCACCGTTAGTCATGAATCAATTCGACTCTGGTGTATCAAGTTCGGCATCAAATATGCCCGCCGCTTGAAACGCAAACATCACGGATACGGTGATACACTTTATCTAGATGAAGTGTTTGTGAAAATCAATGGCAAGCAGCATTATCTATGGCGAGCCGTTGATCAAGATGGCGAAGTGGTCGATGTATTTCTGCAGGCCAAACGTGATGGTGTTGCAGCCAAACGCTTTTTTCGTAGATTATTACTAAATTGCGGTAGTGAGCCTCGCATGATCGTCACAGATAAGCTACGTAGTTACAATGTGGCGCATCGGGAGTTGATGCCAGATGTCATTCACAACACATCGCAATATGCCAATAATAGGGCAGAGCAATCACATGAACCAACACGTGTGCGAGAGCGAGTCATGCGACGATTCAAATCGACACGACAGGCGCAGCAATTCGTGACTGTTCATGCAGCGGTCTATAATTTGTTTAATCATGGTAGGCATCTGATATCTGCCAGTTATTACCGAGCTCTCAGGGAAGTTGCATTCAATGATTGGAAAATGGCAGTGGTGTGACGGAGAGAAGAGCAATATTGCTGGCCAATGAAATTAAGTTGGCAGTACCCTGTTATCACATAGACAGCAACACCAACGAGTGCTTCTAGTCCAGTCTGACTCGTCAGTCGCGCCATTAGCCCAAAGACTGCTATGGGCGCTAACCGCATGGCCCATTGGACTACGGTCATACAAACCTGTTGCAAAGAACCCAGTAAATCGAGCAGGGGTTTTGATTGGCCTGTAGGCATGGAAATCAGCGCAACACCAACCACAATGGCAAAAATAACTACTTGTAGCATTTCACCTTTGACCATCGAGTCTAAAGGGTTTCCGGGTATTAGATGTAGCAGTTGATCGGGTACATTTGCCAACGATGGTGTGTTTAAGGGTTTAGCCGTATCGGCCATTGCTGTCGTTGGTATATTTAATAGCTCCGGGTTGAGAAACTCACCTGGATTGATAAGATTGGCTACCCACAGGCCGATAGTGGCTGCGATAACCGTGGTTACCACAAAGTAGCTCACTACCACTAATCCCAGTCGGCGTAATTGATCAACACTTTCACTGGCAGCTAACCCACGAATAATTGATGCAAAAACCAAAGGGATGACAATCATCTGGATGCTTGCTAGAAAGAGTAAGCCGGGAAAGGCCAACCAGTTACCGATCAACGCACCTGTGGCAGGGGATACCCAGCCAACAGAAGGCCCTAATAGAACGCCTACAAAAATACCTGTAAACATACCAATCAGTACTTTCAGCCATAGGCGGCCTTCGACCAGCTGAGATAAACGACTGCTTAAATGTTTCAGTGAGCGAGGGTAAAGATTAGAAATAGCTGATTTAAACTGGTGGTTATTCATTACATTCTCCCGCTACTTTTACGAGCAGTGCCTTATACAGTCTTACCTGGTCTATCGTAGTAGCTGAGCCGCATCATCATCTAATTGAATGCAAAACTTCAAACCCAGGAACCTGCTTTAGTTGAAAACGAATGCCATAGCGTTCTCCGTGGCTGGGGGCGATAATCCAGAGCCTATTTACTTTCATCGTTTAATAAAAATGTAGAAGAGGGGTCTATCAGTACTTTACCATTCATACCTTCACGACCAAACAGCATCAGATTGCTCATATCAGATCGATCAGTCAGCGATATTTCTATTACCCAAGACTTATTGCCAAGATGAATTGTGGAGTTAATCACATATCGCTCCTCCGACTTGCCGTTGGAGGATTTGATACGTCGTACATCGTGGAGCGGAGACGCACACTCCAGGACTTCTTCAACATTATGAATGTTGGGGTGGATAACAAATTTTACCCAGGGTTTGCCAGATTTTTTAAAGCGAGACAACTTATCAACATGAAGTGCTGACGTTTTTGCACCAGTATCTACCCGCATTTGTAGGTCATAAATGCCTAGGTCTGGAAGGTCGCAATTTTCCAAGCACCCAATAATCATTTTATTTTTCATAGCCGACCTGCTCTTAGATGTTTTCAATATTTGGCGTTAATGTTTCTTGCATGGCCTCGATGTTCTCTACGATTTCTTCGCCGGATTCTGAAAAGAAGGCAATATGAAACATAGCATCACCTTCTTGTGCCAACGGGATATTCTGCTTGCCGATGATAATTCCTGCCTTTGGTGCTTTAACGGTATCAATTATTTCTCCATAGGGACTGCCAATTTCAGCTAACGGGGTTCCTTTTTCTACTTGGTCTCCCAAGCTTCTCAGGTTATGGACAATACCGCTTGAGTTTGCACGAATCCAGGAGCTGTTGTTGGCGACATAAGGAGTCATTTTTCTTTTAGCACGTTTACGCTTGATTAAACCTAAATGTACGATGATATTTAACACGCCTCTGACACCAGCTCGTATTGATAATTCGTCAAACCTAAGGGCTTGTCCGGCCTCATAAAGTAGAATTCGGACATCTGATTCGACAGCAGATTGTCGGAGGGAGCCATCCCTAAAATTAGCATTTATAAGTACTGGAACACCAAAGGCCTCTGCCATTTCTCGTGTTTCGTCATCTTCCAGGTTGGCACGAATTTGTGGCAGGTTAGAACGATGAATGGCACCCGTATGGAGGTCGATGCCATAGTCACAATGCCGGACAACTTCATCTAGAAAGATATCAGCAACACGTCCAGCTAAAGAGCCTTTTGTCGAGCCAGGGAAGCTTCTATTTAGGTCACGTCTGTCGGGCATATAACGACTCTGATTGAGCACGCCATAGACATTGACCATTGGTACCAAAATCAATGTGCCATTAGTGATTTTCAACGATTTTAAGCGTATCAACCGGCGAATAATTTCAATGCCATTGAGTTCATCACCATGTACTGCAGCAGAAACAAATAGGGTAGGCCCTACTTTTTTACTTCGTATCACATGGATGGGAATGCTGACATCCGTGTCTGTATAAAGTTTGGCAACGGGTATTTCTATTTGTTTTGTTTCACCAGGGTTTACTGTAATGCCAGCAATAACCAATTCATTATTGTTCATAAGATTTTGACTTGTATTCCAATATTACCCTTTGCCTCGAGTACGGTTTTTATTTGGCTTAGCATTCGCTTCTATAAAATCATAAATTAATCCTGCAACATCTTTATTTGTTGCAGTTTCTATACCTTCTAGGCCTGGGGATGAATTTACTTCCATAATAACGGGGCCATTTTTAGATTGTAATATATCAACGCCACAGACATTTAGCCCCATAACGTTTGCAGATTTAACGGCTGTGGCCCTTTCATCTTTGGAAAGCCGTACTAGCTTAGCTGAACCTCCCCGATGCAAGTTAGACCTAAATTCACCCTCTGCCCCTTGACGTTTCATCGCAGCCACTACTTTATTGCCAACAACGAAGCAGCGGATATCTGCGCCACCTGCCTCTTCAATAAACTCTTGTACAAGTATGTTAGTTTTTAGACCCATAAAGGCTTCGATAACACTCTCAGCAGCTTTGGCTGTTTCGCCTAAAACAACCCCAATACCTTGTGTGCCTTCGAGGAGTTTAATAACTACTGGGGTGCCACCAACATTTTTAATAAGGTCTTTAATGTTGTCTGGTTTGTTGGCAAAACTAGTACGTGGCAACCCTATATCTTTACGCGACAACAGTTGCAGAGAGCGTAATTTGTCTCGAGAACGACTGATTGCAACCGATTCATTGACACAAAAAGTTCCCATCATTTCAAATTGGCGAACGATGGCAGTACCGTAGAACGTTATTGATGCTCCAATACGAGGGATCACTGCATCATAGTAGGGTAATTCTTCACCATGGTAACGAACAGCAGGTCGACTACGGGTGATATCCATATAACAGTGAAGCGTGTCTATAATATCAACTTGGTGCCCCTTGGCCTCTCCTGCCTCTTTTAGTCTTCGTGTTGAATAAAGGTTCTCGTTTCGAGAAAGAATGGCGATTTTCATAAGTTTATATCCAGAAGGTGGGCTTTACAGTCCAAACTACCATTGTAGTCTAAGGCAGTATTGCAAACTGATAATGTGTGATTACTAATTTATAACCACTTTTTATGTCGAAAAAATAGGATCAATCCTATTACGGTAATGCCCATCACGCTGAGTAAAGCAAAATAGGAATACCTCCAGTGTAATTCAGGCATGTGGTCAAAGTTCATACCATATAGCCCGGCCATAAATCCTAATGGAATAAATATAGCGGTAATGACCGTGAGAATACGCATTGTGTGATTTAACTGATGGGAGCTGATTGAAATGTAGCCGTCTATTAAGTCTCCACAAGTTTCATAGTACATAGTGGCTAAGCTCAATAAGCGCTCACAGCGGTCATAGATATCTCTTGCTGCATGGCGTAGCTCAGAGTCATAGTTTTCACTGTGCAAATGGAGTTCGTCTTGAACAATGGTTCGGGTTAGCTTCTCGTGGTAATTAAAAACTCTCCTCAGTTTCAAAAGGCTAGAGCGGTAGCCAACCAGATTCCGCATTGCTTGCTCTGGATTGTTGCCAAGGAGGCTTTCTTCCGCATCATTCAGTATGTCTTCAAAGCCTAATACTGCGTTGAGATAACGGCCTGATGAATAATGAATAATCTTTGTTGCAAGTAATGCGGGCTTAGTAAGTAATTGGGAAATTTCATTATCTGACCAGTATTGGTTAACACTTAATGACAAGCCACGATGAACTGTAATCAGGAAGCGTTCTCCGATAAAGAAGCTGATTTGTTGTGGTTCGAGGGTCATATCATCGCTGATATTTGTTAAGCCTCGGAATAAAATAAATGTGTTGTTTTTAAATACTTCTACTTTTGGTGGGTGGCGTAGTCTCTGAGCATCGTGGATTGCTAGCTCGTGACAACCTAGCGATAGAAGTAATTCGATGTCTTCATTTAGTAATTCTCGGTGGATATCAAGCCAGAGATAGTCTCTACCATTACTTTTCCAACGATCAACTAGAGAGCTGTCTTCTGCGGTGATAGGCTGATCTTTTGAAATAAGTTGAGTGCGAATCATGTTATGCCTACCATGTAAAGTGAACTAAGGTTTATTGGGTGGATTGTAAACATCTTTCCCTTAGACTTTAACGCATATTCTAGCAGTATGGTTACGGGTGGCTATATGAGTCTTAATGGAGATTTTCTACAAAAAGTGGTTATCCAGTTGGGTGATAGAGCTTTAACTGTGGGTGATTTTATTTACACGCCGGTACTGCTGATCGTAGGCATATTGTTTATTCGCTGGAGCTCACGATTCATTCGGACAGTAATGGCCAAGCGAGGACTTAATCCGAACTTCATTCAAGTGGTATCTCGTGGCTACTTAATTATAGCGTTAGCAATTTTAGTCATTTGTGCGCTAGAGCTTATGAATGTGCCATTAACTGCATTTGCGTTTATATCGGGTGCTGTGGCTATAGGTTTTGGTTTTGGTGCGCAAAATATTATCAATAATTTTATCAGTGGTTGGATATTGATGTGGGAGCGCCCCATACGTATCGGAGATTTTCTCGAAATTGGTGATACCCAAGGTACTGTGGAATCAATTAACACCCGTTCTACTCATTTTAGGCGAGTGGATGGTGTACATATGCTTATTCCTAATAGCTACCTACTGGAAAATATTTTGGTTAATTGGACGTTAGTCGATCGTTTAACTCGGACAACAGTACGAGTTGGAATTGCTTATGGGTCTCCAGTACGTAAGGCTTCGGAATTGATTAATCAGGCAGCAAGTGAGCATCCAGACATACTTAAAGAGCCGGAAGCATCAGTTATATTTGAAGACTTTGGTGATAGTGCACTAATTTTTGATCTTAACGTATGGGTCTATGCGACTGCCGAGCGGAGCCTGCGTAAGATTCGTAGTGATCTTCGCTATCGAATAGACGAGCTATTTCATGAAAATGATATTGTTATTGCGTTTCCACAGTGCGATATTCATGTTGATGGTGAAATTTTTATAAAAAAATAGCTAAAAAATATAAGGGCTTTTGAAACCGAAAAAGTTGGTCTGTGTCTTGAGTGTTGACGGATCTGGTCTGCATAGAGTCATTTACTCTGTCTGAAGTGGACTCAAAGCGGTTTGACCAAAAAATAATCGTTACGACTCCTTTCATCGAAAATTCTGAAATAAATCAGTTTTCCCTGAACCAGAGGATAGCAGGGAAATATTTCCTAATAAGGTTGAGACGGTTCCGCTTAAGACTGTCACCACTGCCAAACAGTCTCCCGGGTTTCCATATCTCTGTGGAAGCTCGGTAAAATTCTTTAAGTACGTTATAAGTGATCTGTTGGACTCAACAAAGGGTTAGGTATTTTATTGTCAGTTAATTAGAAATTTTATAGCGATAGTTTGACACAGTTAACCCGCCAACTTCTTTGTTACTGTCTGTAAATGGCTATTGGTAACGCAAGGTATTTTCTGTCACGTGGGTAGAGTTTTACTATAAACTGTCATTTTTTATCAAGCTCGTAAGAATATTATGTATAACGCACTTGAGTCGCTACATCCTGGCAATTTTGCTTTTGTGATGGCCACTGGCATTATTAGTGTTGCTCTTGAGGCGCAGGGATTTGGTGGGCTTTCTTTTGTTTTCAGTATTGTTGCAATCATTGCGTGGGTGATCTTATTACTGCTCTGCATTGCCCGGGCCATTGGCTTCTACAAGGCAGTATTTATTGATCTGACCAGTCCCAGGATGGTCTTCTCCTATTTCACACTAGTTGCGGCAACAGATATTGTTGGCCTTCTCTTGCATAGCTATGGATTTGTTACCCTGGCCGTTGTCTGTTGGTTTATCGCCTTTACTTGTTGGTGTCTTTTGTTATATCTGGCTTTCAGTGTCCTGACATTTATGAGCCACGAGCAGAACGTTAATATCATGCACGGCGGGTGGCTTATCACTATTGTTGGCACACAGTCACTGGTGCTTTTGGGTATAACTATTGCACCTTCTTTTGGTGAATATATGCATTACATGATGATGGAAGTGCATTTGCTATGGGGGCTAGGTCTTGTCCTGTACGGAATATTTGTGACCCTTTTCTGTTACAGGATATTTTTCCTGTCACTCAAGCCTCAGGATCTGTCACCTTTATTGTGGGTTGTTATGGGTGCAGCTTCTATCAGTGCCAACGGAGGAACTAGTCTGTTGGAGAGTCAGGACCTGTTGCCTTTCCTGACAAATCAGAAGCCCTTTATCGATGGTATTACTCTTATGATTTGGTCGTGGGCCACTTGGTTGATTCCGCTGTTGGCATTGTTTGGTATTTGGAAGCACATTGTGCATAAAGAGCCTTTCGCTTATGAGCCTATCGTTTGGAGTATGGTGTTTCCTCTCGGTATGTATACGGTAGCGAGCGAACGTATTGGCCACATTGCACAATTCCCGCCCATGATTTGGATATCCCAGATAATGATTGTAATTGCACTTATAGCCTGGGTTCTTTCATTGACAGGTTTGCTGTCCAAAATATGGAGGCTCCTGGCCTCTGGCTAGACTTCAGGACTAACTAATAGGCCATTTGGAATGGAGTTTTAGACCATCAGAAAATGGTTGAATCGAAAGATATGATTTGCCCTATAGGTAGGATGAAAGCAGGGTAATTTGCTCTTTTCAGATTGAAACAGTTCAGCCCAAGACTGTTTCCACCGCCAAATATAAAAACCCCCTTTATGGGGGTTTTTGTTTGTATCATTTTATAAACTTTATGCTTGAGCGCTAGGCCTTGAAGAAACTTCCTCATACCACCTTAATGAATTGGTGTTTTCTTTTGGAATTTCCAGTTCTACCCATTTGGCAAAATCAACAGCACAGAACGCCGTAATATCCGCCATGGTAAAACGGTCACCTGCAATAAATTTGGAATCACTCAGGTATTTTTCAAGCCAGTGGTAGAAAAGTTTTAAAGAATTATGGCCGCGCTCTACAAGGCCATCAATAGCTCCTACGGCATCGTTTCCAGGTAGGCTGCGATAGGCGAAGTTTTCATTTTTAGTGTCATTGCGGAATGCTTCAGAAGTGGCAATCATGCCATCAAATTCCATTTTTCGTTGCAGGCACTCTATTTGTGCGCGTTCTACAGGTGTAGTTCCTAAAAGGGGGGGCTCAGGATAAATATCTTCTAAGTACTTGCAGATGGCCATGGTTTCATCAAATCGGGTACCGTCATCAAGTTCAAGAACTGGTAATAATCCCCTTGGGTTAACGGATAAAAATTCATCCTTCAGGTTTTCTCCACCGATGATATCTACTTCAACTTTGGGTATATCTAGCCCTTTTTCAGCAATGAAAATTCTGGCTCGTCTTGGGTTGGGGGCAACTGCACAGTCATAAAATTTCATTTTGCTGGTCTCCATTAGTATTATTTTTTTGATTTATATCACGGCTGATTATTGATGTAGAACGATCATTCAAAATTAGTAGA
>JAJFKD010000186.1 GCA_021773405.1 Porticoccus sp. | reverse complement strand
ATCTTGCAAGAATTTGGTGAGGTCGTCATCAACGATGACATTTGTAACCAGGAATACCGTTTTGACGCATTGGCTGTCGATGCCATCTTTAGCAAAATCAGCCCAACGATTCATTAATTCTGAGCAGCAAATATGGATGACAAAACCACCGAACAATTTAAGCAACAACTCCTGGCATTAGCGATAGATATTCAAGCACAAGAAGAAGCCTACAACCCAGATTTCCCATTAGGAGAATTTTCTAATGGAAGCCATTATAGAAACCTATTGAATATATTTAGGTTTCTATAAATTATCTTTCCCTAAATTTAAAAATTTTTCTTCCAGATAAGTTTGATAGAGGTTGTTTATTCATTAGTTTCTCTTCATTGGTAATTTTCTAATGGAAAATCCGGGATTATCTGAAAGGTGCGGTAAGTGATAGCATCAACCTACTGATGGCAGCTACTGCATGGAACTTAAACAAATGGCTGATGGTCATTTTTGGCTCTCTTTTTTATGGAAAAAGATGCCTGCATGTGAACAAAATGATGAAAATTCGGAGCGAATCAATATACGCTCTGGCAGAATCGTTATTTTCTTAAATATGTTTTCCTGAAATATCGCCTGTCTGGACTTTTTCAGGGTCGACTAATTATAGATTTTAATTTATCCACCTCAATCTGGTTGTGCCAGCGTTCCGTTATCTTGTGAGATCGCAATGAATTCTGTAGAGCTGCTCTATCCAAGATCAGCACAATGTTCTTGCCTTATTTTTTCACACACCCTAAAAAATCAAGCATACCTAGAATATCTAAGCTAATATAGCAAAATCAGGCCATTCCAATATTCGGATGTTTACCACATTCATTCTTAAACATTAACGAAGAAAAGATCTTCTGTATGTAGAATCTTTGAGGAGAAGAGCAGATGGAAACTGTTTTTGATTATGATGTAGCTTTTTCGCGCAACATAGGATGGACCACTGAAAAGGAACAAGCACTTCTACGTGACAAGCGTATTGCAATCGCTGGGATGGGCGGTGTTGGTGGCGTGCATTTGCTCACCCTGGCAAGGCTAGGCATTGGTGCATTTAATATCGCTGATTTTGACACCTTTGACATTGCGAACTTCAATCGGCAGGCGGGTGCCGTCATATCTTCGCTAGGCAAGCCTAAGGTACAAGTGCTTGCAGATATGGCTCTAGATATTAACTCAGAGCTTGATCTTCGACAATTTCCGGAGGGTGTTAGCGAATCAAATTTAGATGACTTTCTTAAAGATGTTGATCTTTACGTAGACGGACTTGATTTTTTTGCTTTTTCTGCTCGCCGTGCAACTTTCTCTGCGTGCCATCGATTAGGTATTCCTGCAGTTACAGCTGCACCAGTCGGTCTGGGAGCGGCAGTACTTGTATTCCTGCCGGGCGGGATGACATTCGAACAGTATTTTTGCCTTGATGGATGTGATGACGAAGAAATGGCAATTCGTTTTCTATTGGGCTTATCACCAAAAAGATTGCAGCAAGGCTATCTTGTGGATCCATCTCGTATCAACCTTGCTAAACAAAAGGTTCCTTCGACCATAGCAGCCTGTCAAATTTGTGCAGGCGTTGCTGCAACAGAAGCCTTCAAGATTCTGCTTAACCGAAATGGAGTAAATCCCGCCCCACGTGGATATCATTTCGATGCATACAGCAATCGGTTGGTGACAACCTGGCGTCCAGGCGGCAATCGAAACCTTCTGCAACGCATCAATCTATGGATGCTTCGTAGGCAACTTGCTCGCATGAAAACTACTAAATAACATGTCTAATCGCGACGACAACTTAGGGCATGTCGAAATATTTTACATCACTCCTGTCAATGAAAAGCTTAAAATGAACAACAACGAGTAAGGTACTACACTTGCACTCGCTGCATTCACACTAACAGCGTTTCTATTATAAGCTTTAACCAGCTAGATCGGGCTGAAAACTTGTGACAACCTAGCGTCCATGCGGAATCGAAACCTTTCGCAACACATCAGTCCATGGATGCTTCGTAGGCAACTTGCTCGTATGAAAACTACTAAATAACATGTCCAATCGCGACGGCAATTTAAAGTATGTCGAAATATTTTACATCACTCCTGTCAATGAAAAGCTTAAAATGAATAACAGTGGGTAAGATACTGCACTTGCGCCCACTATATTCACACAGGCAGAGTTTCTGTTACAGATCTTAAACCCACCTAGATCAGACTGAAAAATGGAGCAGCTATGATAGAACAAGACATAGAAATTATATTAGCAGCAGGTATAAAAGCCCCCTCTGCTGACAATTCGCAGCCTTGGCAATATGAGTTCGACGGCCATAATTTGAAGCTATGGGCTGACAAAAAACGATCCGGAGGAATCTCGGATGAGCGCTATGTACTCACCGACCTGGCGCTTGGTGCAACCATCGAAAACATGTGCATACAAGCTTCAGCCTTAGGCTATACCACAAATGTTAGCTATTTCCCTGATGAACTACAGGTTATGCATGTCGCTACTTTATCGTGGGTTGTCTCTGAATCTCAAGACTCTCAACTTGCACAGGCTATTCCTCGTCGACATTGTGATCGTAGATTTCCGTGGAAAGGTCCTGTTACGAAGGAACATAAACTGGCGCTTGTACAACAGGCCAGGAAATTTCAGCACACCGACTTACTATGGTTGGATGCACCTGAGAAACGGCGAATAGGACTCGCCTTATTGGCGCAGGCAGAGGCTTTGCGTTTTCGTACGCAGGCGTTACATCAGGAACTTTTCTCCAGCATCCACTTTGAAATAGGTTGGAAGAAGATTGCGCCAGAAGGGCTCTCACCAGCCACATTGGCGATTGAGTCGTTAGTTCGCCCCATATTTTCCAGGTTGAAAAGCTGGTCTTTGATGAAAAAATTGGCTTTTTTGGGTATGGATAAAATGCTTGGATTTCGCGCTGCGGCGTTACCTGCACGTCTGGCGCCCGGGTTATGTATTCTAACTACCCGCTCTATTGACAGAACAGGGGTTATCGATGCAGGTCGTGCCTTACAGCGCGTTTGGCTTCAGGCTACGCACGAAGGTCTTTCTGCTCAGCCTTTTGCTGCGTCCGGAATTTATACTTTGGGTTTTATTCCATTGAGTAAAGAAGCGCTTCCTCAGCTCAAGTCCATGAAAGATCTTATGAAATCTTTATGCGGCGAACAACATGGCTTACTTGTTCTTCGCATCGGCTTTGCTCCCGCCACTTCGCCGCCAAAAAGTGGTCGCAGGCCACTTGAAGCATTTCTCAAACCTTAACTTGAGCAAAGCCACATATGATGTCGTGTTTTTATTCAACACTATTTTTGAGTGTTTCTTCCTTAACATCAAAAAATAAGGAGTCTAGTTTCTCCACAACCTTTTTAGGACTTGATATACTGATGAGGTTTTATAAAAGTTCCTGAGTTTAGCTTGCATCCCGCTCTTGTCGGTATTTTTTACAACTTTGTATTTTGTGGGGCTATGTATTATGGAGTATGTTTTTATCTTTATGTTTACAAACGTAAATAATTAATTGGCATGAACCTTGCTACAGTAAAGATGGAACACTTAAATTTATATTTTTTCAACAAGGACAATTATTATGAAGAAGTTAGCAAAAGCAACATTATTAACAGGGGCGTTACTTACATCAACGTGGGCATCTGCCGCTTCGGTTAGTGGAATAACCTGGGATGAAACAAATAATTTTGATTTTTCACTACAGCAGTCTATTTTTGAAAATGATGTGAATGCAGTGGGCGACGTATTAACTGCATTTGGTTTGGTGAGTTTTATTAATGGTAATTCATCAGCTAGTTTCCTAACTGGTGCGTCAGAATTGACGTTCTTGGCTACGTTTACAGTAAGCGCTGTTGGTGATTTTGACGGCGATGGACTCGCAGAAGTTGTTTTCGATAACGGAATTTGGAACTTTTATGCAGATCAAGATGCAGCCGATTTCTCTGCTAACAATTCTGCAACAGCAACAGATGGCATTGCGTTTCTTTCGTTAGCAGGTCACACCACAACTCGAGATCTAAATCCTAATGGCGCTCCTAGTCTTCATACAGGTGATTTGTTTGCCAATTTAGATGGCCAAGCAGGGGGATTTAGCACACCGGGTGATTCCGGAGAGGGTGATGGCGCTTTTGATGTAGTGGGCGGTACCGCAGCAGGATTTTTTAACACAAACACGATTTCACAAGTTGGCGGCCAAGGACTTGACAACGGTAATGCAGATTTCTCTTTTACAAGTAGTTTTCAGCCTAGCCCCGGTGACCCTAACGTTTTGGTTGCCACAGGTGAGTTAATAGGACAAACACAAATTCCAGAACCTGGCATATTGGCTCTATTAGCGCTAGGACTAGTGAGTTTAAGAAAATTTGGTGGCCACAAATCTTAATTCATTTGTTTCAAGATGCTGAGAAAATAATTAGGTTTTGAAACTGGCTTAATATTTTTCGGCACCGAGGTCAGGATGGGTTTGTAATTTTAGCTTATCCTGACCTTTTGTTTTCCCGTCAATTAACTGAGAAAATCTCTCTGAACTTAACAAGACTAACCAGAACTGCTGGTAATAGATGGTCCCACCTTCCTAAGAATTAATGTAACTCAAAAGTGGGTCTGTCGGTTTTCGAATTAAACGATAAACTCATCAACGAAAACACGTATTCACGTCCACTGCTGCCCTCTCCTAAGTAGAGCTTACTCATAAACTATAACTTATTGTTTCATAATATAATAAATAATTATTTAATTGTTTTTATGCAAGGTTTTTACAGGAATGCATGCAAAAACCTTGCATCTGCCTCAAACAAAATTATCTAAATATGAAC
>JAJFKD010000185.1 GCA_021773405.1 Porticoccus sp. | reverse complement strand
ACAGAATAAAGGAAAGAGGTTCTTGGCTTCTGATCCCTCGGGACCATTCTATATGAAGGTTTTCATTAAAAAAGCGTCGATTGTGAAGACCAGTTAATTCATCGGTGATGGATAATTCTTCGAGAGCAGATTGCGCTTTTTTGTAATCAGTACTGTCCCTTATGGTTTGAACAACGGCAATTAATTTGTCTTCTTCGTCGTAGATTGGACCTGCATCGGCCGAGACCAAGAGTTTTGTTCGGGTGCGGGGCATAACGCACCAATTTTCAGCTTTATAGCCGTTGCCGTGAAGAGACGGTTGAGCATGAACTGCATATAGGTCTGCTAGCTCTGATGTTCGGCCCTGGACAATTACATCTGCTAGGCATAAACGTTCCCGTGAATAAAACGCCCGCCAATGCTCTTTGGTGCCAAGAACTTCCTTGGCTGATAGACCAGTTAATCTCTCGCAAGCATTGTTCCATATGATGACTGTACCTTCATGATCCAATACAAAGGTGGCGGTAACCAGGTGTTCAATCAGATTGGCTGCAAATTTTTTTTGCTCAGGCCTGTCCATTTACCCTATTCCTTGAGTATGTTTTTGTTTATTTTATAATAAATTCAAAGACTTGCTTCTGGTCAAAAAATGATCAAAGGGGATTATGTCAGTAATTACTGTTTATGACAAACAAGGCTTTTTTTGTTTCTCTGATAGATAATTATTGAGGGCTTCCAGGTTAATAGGTTTACTGAAAAAATACCCTTGAGCCATGTCACATTTCATCTGTGTGATGATCTTCAGTTGTTCTTCTGTTTCTATGCCTTCGGCAATGACAGTCAGCCCCAGTTTGTGCCCCATGCCAATAATAACTTCCGTAATAACTTTGTTGTCTTCTCTTTCAGTAATGTCTTTTATGAACTCACGGTCGATTTTTAAGGTGTCTGCTGGTAGATTTTTTAGCTGGCTCAAAGAAGAATAGCCTGTACCAAAATCATCAATAGCAATAAGTATCCCCAGTGCCTTAATCTGCTTTAAGATCTGAATGGCATTCGCCATATTCTTCATTAATGCCGTTTCAGTAATTTCCAGCTCCAATTGATGGCCTTCAATCCCTGCATTTGTAAGTGCGGCTTTAATGGTGGTTAATAAATTAGGGTCAGAAAATTGCCTGGGTGACAAGTTCACAGAAACAATAAGGTTCGGTTGGTCAAGCTGCTTTAATTGTTTACAGGCTTGCTCTAATACCCAGGTTCCGATAGGGATAATGAGTCTGCTATCTTCAGCAAATTGAATAAAGTCCCCTGGCGGTAGTAGGCCTTTACTAGGGTGCTGCCATCGGACTAAGGCTTCAATACCCTTAGTTTGTTGTGTCAATAAGCAAACTTGTGGTTGGAAATGGAGTACAAACTCATTCTTTTCAACCGCCTGACTGAGCTCTCTTTCCAGTATTAAGCGTTCAAGGGTGTTGGTGTTTAGTTTATGTTCAAAAAACTGGTAATTGTTGCGGTTGTTTTCTTTGGCGCTGTACATGGCCAGATCAGCATTTTTAAGTAATTGAATACTATCGGTACCATCATCCGGTGCTAAGGTAATACCTATGCTGGGTGTGACCCTGACAGAATGGGTTCCTAGCTTGACTGGTTTTTCAATTGCTTCGAGTATTTTTTCAGCGACATGGGCAGCATTTACTCCGGTCTGAATGTTAGGTAAGAGGGCACAAAATTCATCGCCACCGATTCGGGCAACAATGTCTGATTTGCGGACAACACTTGAAAGTCGCTCTCCAATAATTTTGAGTAATTGATCTCCAGATTCGTGGCCTAAAGAATCATTAATACGTTTGAAGTCATCAAGGTCCAGGTAAAGCAGCGCCATCCGCTTACCGTCACGCTCTGTTGTAGCAATCATTCGAGTGAGCAAATCATTAAATAGACGGCGGTTACAAAGTTTAGTTAAGGGGTCATAAAAGGCTAACTTATGTAATGCATCTGTTTTTTGGTCAACCAGTTGCTGCAAGCGTATTGGGCGTCTTAGAAGTGCGTAGGTTATATAAGTGACCAGCACACTAAGACAGACAACCAATAGTATTTGTAATCCCAGGGCTATATGGTGCCAGGGTTGCGGCTCTCGTCCCATGCAAAGTAGCCACTTTCCATTTGGTACTTCTATAGTTTTTTTAACGATTGTTTCTGCTGCCCCCATATTTTCATGGCTCTGGGCAAAAATATTCTCAGTTTCGTTAGTTGTATTGGAAAGTTGGTATTGATAGCCCTTAGATTTGAGGGTATTTAAGTCTGTTGCAGAAAGTAGGTCGTCAAGATAGGTTAAGACCGAAGCAAAGCC
The DNA here is from genome assembly GCA_021773405.1 of Porticoccus sp. Lineage (GTDB taxonomy): Bacteria > Pseudomonadota > Gammaproteobacteria > Pseudomonadales > Porticoccaceae > Porticoccus. The sequence goes on along the minus strand of JAJFKD010000185.1, from coordinate 1,891 downwards.
CCAAAAATATTCTTCACCTGCTGCGTTTTTGAGGAAAATTGGATTTCGGCCAATGACGGCTGTACCACCTTGAACAAGCTGGAAAGGGCCGGCCAATGTGAGCTCTCGATTGGTAATTGCCAATGCTGCTTCGTCGCGGCGTTTGTCATCTTTTAGTATGTTATGACCAATAGCTTTTTCATGGCCTGCTAAAGGGTAAATATGTTCAACAATGCCGTTGGGTGCAAGCTGCAAATTAGTAATGCTACCAATAGAGTTGAAAATATTTTTTGCGTAGGAATTAAAATTTTTGACATCACCGTTGTCAATTTCTATTAAAGACTTAAGGATGTAGGTGGAGGAAAAAGAACGGGAAAGATGGCGCTGTATTGTTGAGGCTTGAGAACCTACCAGCTCCGACATGAGCATGGATTGTTCTTTTTCCCATAGTGAATGATAGTTGTTAACTATTACAAGACCGACAAGCAGCGTAATTAAAAATGCAATAAATGGTAAAATGCGTAATCGTAGTGCATTGTTATGCACTACGTTTGCTTTGAACGTATTCGTCATTAATCCTGGACCATTTGCAGCAGTTTTTTATAGGGCGGTCCATCACCCCATCATTTTGTTGGCTATTATCTATCAGCCTTTTTTATCGGTCTGAATATACCACAGTTAAAAACTAAAGGGAGTGACCCTGTTTTTGTCATACACTGGTATGGCGGCTAAGTAATGTATGACGACAAAAAGTATGGATGTAGACCAAGTTACATTACAGAAATTGGTTACATTTGTTGATTAACAAATTGGGAAGATAAATTTTTGAAACAAAGAAACTTTAGTACTAAAAAAAATGCTAAAAACGGGGCAAAAAATAGGCGGACAAAGCCTAAAAATAAGCAAGTAGCCCGTACCCTTGAGTTTAGGGTCGAGAGTATGGATTCAATGGGGCAGGGCGTAGCAAAAATCGATAGTAAGCCTTGTTTTATCGCCAAAACATTACCTGGGGAACAGGGCAAGGCTAGTCTAACAAAATCTAGTAAAGGGGTGATGTTCGCTAAATTAGATACTTTAGATATCACCGCTGATAATCGAGAAGAGCCAGCGTGCCCTCATTTTGAAAGCTGCCCAGGTTGTCATTATCTTCATACGGATTACGTCAGTGAACTGGCCTATAAACAACAGGCATTGCAGCATCACCTAAATCGCCTAGGGGTTGAACTTCCAACTATTGATATTAGTCCAGCTGTGGAACGGTTAGGGTATCGCAATCGGATACAGCTGCATTATCGACATAAATACCTAGGCATGATGGATGGAGCTACCAATAATGTTGTTGAAATTCCAGGCTGTTTGGCTCTTGCGCCAGAACTAAAGTCAGTCTTTGATCAATTGTATAAAGATAAGAGTTGGGTCGCTGAACATGATGGGCAGGGTCATTGTGAATTGTATCTCACGAATGATGGTGTAAGTGTTGAGTGGGATCAGCCCTATGCTCATGGGGGATTTAGCCAGGTAAATAACACGATGAATGAGGTGCTTAAAGCCGCTGTCGCCAACCAGGTGAATCGAGATGAAGCGAAAGTAGAAACGCTGCTCGATTTATTCTCGGGTGAGGGCAATCTGTCAGACGCTCTTGTCGATAATATTGCTGTGGGTGATGGTAGTTTGGTCCAGCGTGTTATGGTTGATTATGCTCCTGACCGAGTTGCTCAGGAAGAATTGAGTTTTGTGCATTTGGATTTGTTCTCTGAATCTGCATTGAGAACGTTTAAAGCGCGTACAGAGTATAAGCAATTTGATGTATTACTTGTTGATCCCCCAAGAAAAGGGTTTCCAGATATGGCTCTCTGGATCAATGCGTATAAGCCCAAAAAACTTATCTATGTGAGCTGTAATGCTGCGACGA
>JAJFKD010000184.1 GCA_021773405.1 Porticoccus sp. | reverse complement strand
ATTTTAAATTTACGGAAATTGTTCGAAAAAATCAGGGTGCCCCCAGGGGCTAAAATGGCCATGGCTTGTTGAATCAACTCTGGATGATCCCGCTGAATATCCAGTACTGCCTCCATTTTCTTGGAGTTGGAAAATGTGGGGGGATCGAGGAAGATTAAGTCGTACTCATCCACGACTTTGCTGCTGGCTTCCTCTAACCACTCCAGGCAATCGGCCCGTAGAACCGTGTGATCGGTAGCATCCATATCATTTAGCTGGAAATTCCGCCCGGCCCAACCGACATAACCATTAGACATGTCAATGCTCAAGCTGGATTTGGCACCCCCTAAAGCAGCATGAACAGAGGCGGCACCGGTGTAACAGAACAGATTGAGAAAGCGCTTCCCTCTGGACATTTCTGCGATCATTTGCCGAACGGGCCGGTGATCCAGGAACAGTCCAGTGTCTAAATAATCAGCTAGATTCACTTCAAACTTAGCTCTGCCTTCTTGCACAGTAAAAACAGAGTTGTCCCTAGAGCGGCTATTCTGTCGCTGATATTGATTGTCTCCCTTTTGCCGACGGCGTTCCTTAAAAAATAGTTTTTTACTGCTATCGGGATACAAATACCTCAGTGCTTGACGCACTTCAGTTAAATGCTTATTGGCCTGCTGTTCATCAATATTGGCAGGTGGCGCATATTCCTGAACATGAACGGCATCGTTATAAATATCAACCGCTACAGCATATTCAGGCATGTCTGCATCGTATAGGCGGTAACAGCTAATACCAGATTTTTTTAGCCAACTGTTTAGCTTGCGCTCATTTTTCTTTAAGCGATTAGCAAACATCTGAGCGCCTTCACTTAGTGAAGGCTCCCGATTGGCCTCCTGCTTTCTTGCTTCTTTAGCACTCGCCTGCTCTTCCTCGCCCCTCAGCTTAAACAGCAGTAATTGACTGGGAATAGTACCGTTGAAAAGTTTGTACTTTTTCTCTGCCCGTAAACGTAATTCACCTGCTAACTCTGCATTGCCAGTGATCACAGACAGTCGCCAACCAGGACATTCTCGTTTAGCCAACTCACCCAGGTCTTGATACAACGGCCTCAGTTCTTCCATTTCACCCCATCGTTCACCATAAGGTGGATTACAAACCATTAAGCCATGATCAATTTTTGTATGAGTCGGCTTTTTAAAGGCGGACATGGGCTTGGGAATTACCTTGATCTGTTTATCCAGTCCTGCACAGGCAATGTTTTCCTGAGCAGCTCGAACAGCCCGGGTATCTTTATCGTAACCACGTATTTCTGGCAGTTCTTTTGATAAGCCTACATTACAGCGCTCTAACGCTGCTTGGCGCAGCTGTTGCCACGTATCAGCATCATGCTGAGACCAACCATGGAATCCAAACTTGCGTCTATTCAGGCCAGGTGCAATATCAGCTGCAATCATGGCACCCTCGATAAGTAACGTACCACTACCACACATGGGATCTACGAGTGCAGCGCCTGCTTGTTTCGATAATTCTGGCCAACCAGAACGAATCAGAACAGCTGCAGCAAGGTTTTCTTTCAAAGGTGCTGGCACCATAGCGGTACGATAGCCACGCTTATGTAAACTATCACCCGATAAGTCCAAGCTCACATTAGCTTTATCTCTGGCTAAATGAACATTAATACGAAGATCAGGGTTGCGAAGGTCCACATCGGGGCGGTCGTTATAGCGCGCCTGAAGTGTATCAACCACGGCATCTTTTACCCTTTGGGCACCAAACTGGGTATGGCGAATAGCATCATTTGAGCCAACAAAATCTACGGCTAGACTCTGCCTTGGTGTTAAATGTTCATGCCAGGGAATAGATTGAACGCCCTCATACAAGTCATCGGCACTATGTACATCAAATTTATCTAGTGGCAACAGTATTCGATTGGCCAAGCGAGACCAGAGGCAAACTTGATACGCAAAAGATAAAGGACCATTGGCGTATACTCCAGCGACAGTTAAACGCACCTGCTCAGCCCCTAGAGACTCCAGTTCACTGGCGAGTAATTCCTCTAGCCCTTTGGGGCAGCTAGCAAATATTTGATTCATACAGTTTTGATTCACCACTTTTTTGATGCATAGAGCTTCAATTAAGATAAATTTAGTTCGGTCTATCTCGTTCTCTTAAGGCCCCATGAGTACCTATTATAGGTTTTGATTACCCCAGGTAATTAAAACACCCTATTAATAGAAAAATAAAATCTTCGACAGTCTCGCCAGCTTTTGGTCAACTAGATCGGCTCGATAAAAAATAAATCTTAAAATTGTCACCAGAGTAAAATACTGAGTGACACGTCCATCAGGAGCTTTTTCTCTATGAGAAGACAGAAACGAGATTCATCCCAACGTGCATTTATCAAAGGTTACCAAGCTGGCTTCAACGGCCGAAACAAATCAACATGTCCCCACTCTGATGAAACAGCGATAGCACAAGACTGGTGTAATGGCTGGCGCGAAGGTCGCGAAGATAACTGGAATGGCTATAACGAACAGGCCTGTCAACAAAAGGTCATGAACCTGTAACTTAATACAACCATAACTCGTAACAACCAAGAGTACTTTTTCTCCCCCTTGGGGCCTAGCTTCAATAATAGGCCCTACAAAAGCCTGACAACAGGCTTTAAAGCGGATGAGGCGATGACCGCCTCTCCCCGCTTTACCTATTCTATTTTGCTACGACTAATTCTTCTTACCAGCACTACATTCTACACGCGGCAATTATAAGTGCTCAGCTTTCGCGCTAAAAGAAAAACTCACCTTGAAGACGATAATCGGATATTGACTGCTCCCTTTAAGGAGATAAAGTTTCAGACCAAACAGACAGGAGGGCTATCAGGCCGAATTTCTGTGGATTGAACAATATCGAGCAACTCCCTAAGAGCCACGGAGAACATAGCAAAATCACCATTTGGTACCGCATGTAACTCTTGTGCCATTTCTCCCCATCGGGCTATAAGCGGAGCTTGTGCCGCTTTCCATACATCAATCACAGCCCCTATGTCTTTTGCAGAGTGGACGTTAGATAACAATGTAAATGTTAAACTCCGGCGCTGGTTTTCTAAATCATCAACATAGGATTCCCGAGCAAAATCTTCCCATCGGGTAGAGGGTTCCAGGTTAACAATCTGATCGGCAAACCAATCAAGATCAAGCTCTGTACTGATTCGATGGTAAAGCTCCAAAACCAGTCCTACAGGTTTGCCCGTACTAACGGCTATATCAGCAATACCAAAACCAAAGTAAAGAAAATTGGAACTAGCAACGAGCACCGCAATATTTTGCTGAACACCTTGGGCGACAATACGTTCTACCTCTTCCATCCAACCGTTACTTTCCTGTCGTGAAAACAAGGTTGGTAACAATAATTGTAGCTCTACCAATTTTGGCCCAAAGGCCTGGACTTCTTGTTGAGGGTTAAGGCAAGAACGTCGATTACGTAACATCCATCGTGACGCTCTACGACCCAAGCGCATCAATGCATGAAATAACTCAAACTGAACCTCTGAAGGCACCTTGTAATCCAATGCTTCTACCTGTGCCCAAACCTTATCTAATCTGAGTACATCCCGAACTACCACATAAGCACGAACTACTTCAGCAACTGTAGCGCCTGTAGATGCAACTTGGCGCTGGCAAAACGTCAGCCCCATGATGTTAATTACTTCATTAACAATCTGGTTAGTAATGATCTCTCGGCGGAGACTATGGTGTTCAACCTGGGCGGGATATTGCTTCAACAACTGGTCAGGAAAAGCGCCAATGATGGATTTTGCTACATATTGATCTTCAGGAATATTGGATGCCAGTACGGTATCTTTTAACAACATTTTACCGTAGGACAACAATACCGATATTTCTGGCCGGGTAAGACCTAGAGAAAGCTTTTCACGCTCAGCCAGTACTTCGTCATCAGGTAACGCTTCTAATTCACGGTTTAATTGCCCTTCTGACTCTCTTGCTAAAATAAAACGCCAGTATTCCGAAAAATCACTCTGGCAGCGGTAATAGGCCAAACTGATTGCCTGTGTTTGTCGATAGTTGTTATGCAATACCAGCTGGGCTACATTTTCTGTCATTGCCTCCAACAGCTCATTGCGTTGCTCTCTGGTCAACGTTTTTTGTCTGACCAACTCATTAAGCAAAATCTTAATGTTGACCTCATGGTCTGAGCAATCCACCCCCGCTGCATTATCAATAAAGTCTGTATTACAAGCACCTCCATTTAAGGCAAACTCTATGCGCCCTTTTTGGGTCATTCCCAAGTTACCGCCTTCCCCAAATACCTGGCAACGCAAATCTTTACCATTGACTCGTATTGGATCATTGGCTCGATCACCCACATCTTGATGTTTTTCATTGATTGCTTTTACATACGTACCAATACCACCATTCCAGATAAGGTCGACTTCCGCCTGTAGCAATAGATGTATCAGATCATTTGGTTTGATGTGGGTTTCAGAAATACCCAGGCACTGTTGAGCTTCTGGTGATAACTTGATGGATTTGGCACTACGTGAAAATACACCTCCTCCCGTAGAAATTAACTGGGAGTCGTAGTCTTCCCAGCTAGAACGTGGAAGTTCAAACAATCGTTTTCTTTCTGAGAAACTGGCAACTGAATCAGGGGTGGGATCAATAAATATATGCTGATGGTTAAAAGCAGCCACAAGCTTGATATGCTCAGACATCAACAAACCATTACCAAAAACATCACCGCCCATATCACCGATGCCAAGTACCGTAATTTCATCGGTTTGAGTATTTAACCCCCGCTCGCGAAAATGTCTTTGCACAGACACCCAGGCACCCCTGGCGGTGATACCCATTTTTTTATGGTCATAGCCATAACTGCCACCCGAGGCAAAAGCATCATCCAACCAAAAGTTGTGGGCACTGGATATTTTATTAGCCACATCAGAAAAAGTTGCTGTGCCTTTGTCTGCAGCCACCACAAAATAAGGATCTTCATAATCCCTACGAACAACACAATCGGGGGTTACTACTTTGTCATCTACAATGTTATCGGTAATATCCAGCAATCCAGTGATAAACTGCTGGTAACAGAAAAACCCTTCTTGCAAAAATTCCTCTCTGGTCGCCTTTCGGTCCAGGCGTTTTGATACAAAACAGCCTTTTGCTCCGGTCGGCACAATAACAGCATTTTTAACCTGTTGAGCTTTGACGAGCCCCAGCACTTCTGTACGGTAGTCTTCCAACCGATCAGACCAGCGTAATCCGCCTCGGGCTACCTTGCCCAATCGCAAATGCACACCTTCCATTCGAGGGGAATAAACAAATATTTCATACAATGGCCTAGGTTCAGGGGCATCTTCCAGCTCCTGAGGTGCCAGCTTCACAGAAATATAGGTTTTATATTCACCGTTACTATCTGTTTGAAAAAAGTTTGTACGCTTTGTCGCATTAATTAGCTGTAGATAACTGCGTAATACCTTATCTTCATTAAGGTTAAGAACCTGATCTAGTGCTTCAATAATCTTGTCGTTTAAACGGTCGGCTCTAGTATTGTCCCGACTATGGTGTTCATGAACAGGGGGTTCCTGACTATTGTGTTCCTTGCTGTGTTGATCCACTACTTTCGGATCTAATAAACAGTGAAATAGTGCAACCAAATTACGGGTAATTTCCAGATTTGAAGCCAGTGTCGTGGCCAAAAAATCCTGACTAAAATTGCTGCCCAACTGCTTCATATAACGGGAATAAAGGCGCAACAACGCTACTGTTCGCCAATCCAGACGTGCACCCACAACTAGATGATTAAAACTGTCATTCTCAGTGTCACCCAACCAAACCGCATTAAATGCTTCTTGAAACGTATTGCGTACTAGTGATACATCGACATCAACATCCAGACCAAACTTTAGGGTGAAATCATGAAGCCAAACATCATCCCCCTGTAAGGGAGTAATTTCGTAGGGATGTTCCCCTAAAACTCGAAAACCCAAATTTTCCAGCATGGGAACAAGGCTAGATAACTCCAATGGGCTATTCAACCTAAAGACCCTAAAACGCATAATATTGCGGCCATCTTCCTCCTCCTGATAAAAGCGCATGGCAATTTCGCCATCACTTACCAGAGGATGGAATAAGCTAATATCATCAATTGCTACCGATGGATCAAAATGATCCTGATAACTGGCGGGAAATGCATTGCCATATCGATGAATCATTTCTCTGCCAGTTTCATCACTCCATTGGAGAATGGAGGCATCTTGTAAATCGTCACACCAATCACGGGTCAGTTGTATAACCCTTCGCTCCAACTCGCGTTGATTTACGTTTAAATATGCATTGGAATTAATGCGTAATATAAATTGAGTTCGGGCTAAAATTGACTCTGAAAAATAGGTGTTAAATTCACATTCACTGGCATCTAACTCAAATTTAAGCAGCGCTTCTATTTGCTCTCGAATAGATGTTTTGTATATATCCCTGGGCATATACACCAAACAACTAACAAACTTCTCAAAAGGATCTGTTCGCATGAAAAAACGAACTAACCGTCGCTCGTTTATCTGCCATATGGCCATCAGCGCCTGATACAATTCATCCGCGGAACAGTTAAACAACTCATCTCTCGGATGGACCTCTATCAGCTGACACATCGCTTTGTAATCGTGACTACCTTTTGGAAACCCCACTCGATCCAATACCTTTTGAACTCGCTGCCGGATCAATGGCATTTGAAAGGGACTCATAGTGTAAACCCTGGAGGTATAGAGCCCCATAAAAAGGTGTTCACCCACAACCTTTCCTTTCGGGCCATAGCGTTTTAAAACAATATAATCAGAGTATGCCTGCCGATGCACTCTGGCTCTCAGTGAAGATTTAGTAAACGCCAGAGGAAGACCGTTTTCATAAAATCTACGCAGCCCAGGGTTCAGGTCAGCCAATACAATTTCAGGTACATCTACCGGATGTTGGGCAAAAATACCCAACTGACCCTCACGGTTGTGTTTCAGCAATAATGTTCCATCGCATTCTGTTAGCTCATACTCTGAACAGCCCAGGAAAATTAACGCATCTGTTCGCATCCATTTCAAAAAACTAACGAGTTCTTCCACTTCCTCCACAGGAAACCCGGCTAGATTTTCGCTGACCTCTGCGATGGCCTCATCTAAACGATGCGCCATAGGGAAAAAACCATCGGTAACAACTTCCACATCAGCAAGAACATCGACAATGCTATTGATTAGGTCCTGCTGTTCTTCAATCGACCCATGGAACTCTACGTTGAGAAAGATCAATGCTTCCTTACAACTATTCGGTTCGTCAGGATCGGCAAATGCACTAACCAGTGTTCCATCATCATCGCGAATCACATTCAAAATAGTGCTTTTTATGGTTTGAATATTAATCCCACGGCGGTTTAATTCGATGCGAACGGAATCCACCAAAAATGGCATATCGCGTTGGATAATAAAAATTTCAGTGCCACTCACACAACTTTCTGCCGTAGGGCAATAAATTTTTACCTTTGGATTGTTTAAATCTATTTTTTTGGTGAAATTCAGAAAATCCTGAAGAAATTTTAGAACTTTTTCTACGGGCTCATCTCCCAATTCATCAAGAGCAGGAAGGTCAAAAACTTTACGGGAAAAAGAAACCAACTGTGCTGCTAACGGCTCAGGATAGTGATCATTAATTTGTTTTTCTAACGCAATGAAAAACTTATCTCCATTAATGGCTTCCATAACTTCTCACTTGTATTCCTAGATTTATAATTATTTTCCTTACAATACTTGCCTTGTAGTTTTCACTTTACAGCTTCTTGCTATTTCGTTAACCACCTGAACTTCATACCTATCTTATAGTCTAGAGTACTTTGCAAATACCAGTAATGCCTGAAGATCAAATAACGGTATCTTTTTTAATGATAAGACTTTCCAAAAATAAGTGTTTTCCAACCAATTGAACCCTTGGGTAAATCATAGACAGGCATTACAATTCATCGCCATATAAACCCTATGGTTATTGTGTCATTACAGTAGCTGACCGTTAACAATGACGAAGCAATCACTAACAGAGATAAACACCACCACATGAGCCACCAACAAAAAATTAACGATCTAAGAACATTTCTCAACAACCAAATTGTTGGCCAACCTCACCTTATAGACCGACTAATTATCGCTTTGTTAGCCGATGGCCACCTTTTAGTTGAAGGGGCTCCCGGTTTAGCAAAAACCAAAGCCATTAAAACCCTGGCCGATGGAGTCAGTGGCGATTTCCACCGGATTCAATTTACCCCTGATTTATTACCGGCAGATATTACCGGTAGCGATATTTATCGCCCTGAAGACGGCAGTTTTAAATTTCAACCAGGCCCTATTTTTCACAATCTGGTGTTAGCCGATGAAATTAACCGCGCACCAGCAAAGGTACAGTCTGCCCTGTTAGAAGCCATGGCTGAACGACAAATCAGTGTTGGTCGTAATACTTATACACTGCCACAACTTTTTTTAGTCATGGCAACACAAAACCCCATTGAACAAGAAGGCACGTACCCTCTTCCCGAAGCACAAATGGATCGCTTTTTAATGCACGTCAATGTGGGGTACCCAGAAGCAAAAGCCGAAAGGGATATTCTAAAATTGGCACGCAACGAAGCCATGGACTCACCTGTAGAACAGGTAGAAGAAGTATCTGAAGCTACGTTGCTGGAAGCACGCAAAGAAGCATTATCTGTTCATATGGCAGAACCTGTTGAGGAATACATCGTTCAACTGATTCTTGCGACTCGAGAACCCGCCCAATACGGTGATCAACTGGCCAACTGGCTCGATTATGGCGCCAGCCCCCGGGCCACTATTTCCCTTGATCGCTGTGCAAGAGCCCATGCTTGGTTAAATGCCAGGGATTATGTTTCCCCTGATGATGTAAGAGCTGTCGCACACGATGTGCTTAGACACCGTCTAATCCTCAGTTTTGAGGCAGAAGCCAACGGAGTCAATGCTGATCAGGTGATTGACTCCCTAATCAATACCGTACCCTCTGCTTAAATAACGAATTAGCCTAGAGTTCATAAGTCCATGAATAGCGGTGATATAAACAATCCTGCCATTGCTGATATCACAACATTGGTGAAGCTTCGTTTCGGTACCAAAGACCTGAAGTTTTTCCCCAGGCTGATGGCCAAGAATCCTCTGATGGGAAACCATCAGTCCTGCTTTCGTGGCCGAGGAATGGACTTTGAAGAGGTCCGCCAATACCAACCCGGAGATGATATTCGGACCATTGATTGGCGCGTGACCGCTCGGACTACCACAACCCACACCAAACTGTTTAGTGAAGAGCGCGAACGTCCAGTACTCATTGTTACTGATCTAAGAGCCAATATGTTTTTTGGCGCTCAAGAACTTAAATCGGTCACTGCTTGTCAAGTGGCTGCAGCTTTAGCCTGGGCAGGCCTTAATGCCAATGACCGTGTTGGCGGTCTCGTTTTTGGCCCAGAGCACCAAATCGATATTCGAGCACGGAGAAGCCACCACAGTGTATTACAACTAATACATACCTTAAGCGATGTAAGTGAACAGCTGATACATGCTCAAAGCACTCATGCAAAAAACACATCAGGTACAAACAATCACACTTCTCTAGCCAAAATGCTGGAAGACACCCGTCGGGTTGCCCTGCCAGGCTCAACGCTGTTTTTAGTCAGTGACTTTCACGACCTGGATCAAAAATGCGAGCAGCATTTATTTGAGCTGGCTCGCCATTGTGACCTCAATATTTGCCATGTATACGATGAATTAGAAGCTCATCTTCCCCCACCAGCAAACTATCAAGTCACCAATGGCGATCAGCGGTTTAACTTAAACACACGAAAAGCTGACCTACGCCAGCAATTTGAACAACAGTTTAAAAACCGTCAGGCCAAGATTCAAACCCTTTGCGGCAAGTTGCGAATGGGTTGCCTTACCTTTGAAACGGCTAAACCGATACTCCCCATATTGCAGCAAGCTTATGGTCGGAAAAAAGTGCGAGGGCGTCGATGAATATCCCCTCCAATCCCCAAGCCCCCTTAACTCAAGGCTCTGTACCTTCAGGGCCATTACCACAAGACCCGCTATCCCAACTAAGAGATATACATCTACCCGATCCTGTTTCTTGGTGGCCTCCGGCTCCCGGCTGGTGGATACTGGCTATTATCGTTGTAACAACGCTATTTTTTCTTTCGCACTGGTTAATTAAACGTAGAGCAAACAACTGCTATCGTAGAGAAGCGGTTCAACAATTAAATGGAATAGCAACCAGCGCAAATAGCCTAGAACCAAGTAATCTGGAAAAGTGCCAAGCCCTTCTGACTCTGCTGCGGCGCACAGCAAAAACAGCCTACCCACAATTGTCACTGGAATCAGAGTTAACTGCACCTATGCTGTCGCACCTCAACCACTGTTGTAAGCAAACAGTATTCGATGACAACCTACAAAAAAACCTGGGGCAATTACTCTACCAAGCAAACCCCAATATCAGTGATGACTTGTTGCAACAACTACAACAAGGAACTGAGCAATGGATAAAGAAACATAAGGCAAAATATGACCCTCAAGTTGGCGGAGGAAAAATCAATGCTGACCTTTGAATGGCCATGGTTGTTGCTGTTATTACCTTTACCCTTGTTTTACCGGTTATGGCGCCGTAAAGCGGATGTCTCGCTGCCAGCCCTAAAATCTCCGGTGTACACTCACTTGGCAGCTCAAACCACCCATTCTACTGTGAGTAATTATTGGCATTGGTTGACTCTGATCCTCTTAACCATTGCCTGGATTTCAGCCGTGGCAGCCTCTACGCGACCTACCTGGGTAGGAGATCCCGTCGCTCTGCCCAGCAGTGGCCGGGATATTTTATTGGCTGTCGATATTTCCGGCAGTATGGAACAAACGGATATGTCCATTTCGGGGCAAACCGTCGACAGGCTAACTGCGGTAAAACATGTAGTTTCTGAATTCGTGGAACGCCGTCAAGGCGATCGACTGGGGCTAATTCTATTTGGTACCCGGCCCTACCTGCAAACCCCTCTTACCTTTGATCGCCGCACAATGAACACGTTATTGGGTGAAGCCCAAATCGGTTTTGCCGGTGATAAAACAGCCATTGGGGATGCCATTGGTTTGGCAGTAAAGCGTTTAAAAGAACGCCCTGAAAACCACCGTGTTCTGATTCTACTCACAGACGGAGCAAACTCTGCCGGTGAAGTACAACCGCTGGAAGCAACTGATATTGCAGCCCGTGAAGGCATCACCATCTATACCATTGGCATTGGTGCTGACGTCATGCTGCAACGAAGCTTTTTTGGCACTAAAAGAGTTAACCCATCCCGCGATTTGGATGAAGCCACTCTTAAAACCATTGCAGAAAAAACATCGGGACAATATTTCCGAGCTCGAAACCCACAAGAGCTAGGGGCTATTTATGAACAGCTTGATAAACTAGAGCCAGTTGAACAGGAAGCCGAAACACTGCGCCCTACCAAAGCCCTTTTCTACTGGCCTTTAGGCTTAGCCTTGATTTGTAGCTTGCTTGTGGTTTTTGTACCGCAATCCTCTTTTAGTCGTAGCGGAGATCACAAGTAATGGATGCTCTCGCAACCTTTGTAGCAACTATAGCGGCAGAATTTCATTTCCTTCGCCCCCATTGGCTATACGCCCTAATACCTGCTTGTGTTGGCTGTGTTTGGCTTTTGCATCGTCAAAAACAGGCCGGTAGTTGGGATCAGGTGATTTCACCGCAACTATTACCCTTTTTACTCGATTCAGTGCCCGTTAAACAGCGAAGACTATTGCCGTTCCTTGCTTTGTCAGGTTGGATTCTTACTTGCCTAGCCATGGCCGGGCCAACCTGGGAGCGAACACCGCTGCCTGTCCACAAACAAGAAAATGCGTTAGTTATCCTGTTTGATCTGTCACCGTCCATGCTGGCACAAGACCTGAAACCCAACCGGTTGACCCGAGCTCGGTTAAAATTAATAGATTTACTAAAACTTCGAGAAGAAGGCACAACAGCCCTTATCGCCTATTCTGGAGAATCCTTCGTTGTCAGCCCATTAACCGATGATGCCGATACAGTAGCGGCTCTAGTTCCTGCCCTTGATCCTTACATCATGCCCAGCCATGGCAGCCTGGTAGAAAGCGCCATAGAACAAGCTGTTGAATTGGTATTAAACGCAGGACTGGTACAGGGCAACTTCTTACTGGTGACCGATGGTGTTTCTACCTCGGCACAAGCCACATTAAATCAAACCATTAAAGAGCACGGTGATTTTAAGCTCTCTATTCTCGGCATAGGGACAAAAGACGGCGCACCAATTCCCCTTGGTAATGGCGGATTCGCCAAGGACAAAAGCGGCAGTATCGTTATTCCCAAGCTGGACATTCATCGTTTACAAAAACTGGCCAATTTAAATGGCGGTCACTTTACCCAACTCACTGCTGATGATGCTGATATCCAGTATCTCACCGAGCCTTTTAACGTTGAGAGCGATTCACCCAGCAAACAATTAGAACGCACCTTCGACAGCTGGAGTGACCAAGGCTATTGGATGATATTCCCAGTGCTTATCCTATTACTCTTGGCCTTTAGACGAGGGCTATTAGCCTGCTTGGTCATAGCTCCCATGTTATCAATACCGCAACCAAGTCATGCCCTAAATTGGGAAGACCTTTGGTCTAGATCTGATCAGCTAGCGGCTCAAGCAATGAGTGAAGGCGATACCGAAACGGCACAGCAACAATTTAAAGACCCGGACTGGAAAGCTGCAGCCGCCTACCGCAATGGTGATTTTGATAAGGCAGCGGAGCTTTATAGCGATAGTGTGAGCAACCCTAACAGTGAGAGTGAAAATCAGACTAGCCACTACAACCAAGGTAATGCTCTGGCAAAAAATGGCAAACTTGAAGAAGCCATCAAAAGCTACGAAAAAGCCCTGACTCAAAATCCAGATAATGAAGATGCACAATTTAATAAAGACTTAATAGAGAAACTGCTTCAACAGCAACAGCAACAGCAACAAGATGGTGATTCCTCAAATCAGGATCAGCAACAAGACGACCAAAATAGCCAACAGTCCGAGTGTGATCAATCCGAAGGAGATCAGTCCCAGTCTGAACAAAATCAAGAGGGCCAGAATCAACAGAACGAAAGCCAAAAAAATGACTCCCAACAAAACGAGTCACAGGAAGAAAACTCTCAAGATTCTCAAAGCCCTCAAGACTCGAGCAATGAAGATAGCGACACAGAGAGTTCTAAAAACAAACAAGAATCAGAACAGGAAAAAACCCCTACAGAAGAGCCAAAATCAGCCGAAGGTTCTGAATCGGATGAAAATTCTGATTCCGCTGAAGGCTCTGATTCCGCTAAGGGCTCTAACCATGCTAAAGGCTCCCCTGAAGAATTATCCACAGAACAAATGTCTGAAGAGGAAAAGCAGGCTATGGAGCAATGGCTGCGTAAAATCCCGGATGACCCCGGCGGTCTTTTACGGGAAAAATTCCGCTATGAAGCGAAAAAACGAACCTATGAACGTCGGCGTGGTATCAACCAACCTCCCAAACAAGATGAAGAACGATGGTAACAACTGTGTTTGAAATACCCAGTAACAAAAACAGCCAAAAGCACTATATAGCGGCTTATTTTCTTTCCCTTAAGCATGTATTCACGTTGCTAATTTTTTGTGTGCTGTTCCCCAGCTCAGCCCTGGCGGACACACTTACAGCCAGTGTTGACCGCAACCAGTTAGGAGCTGGGGAAACATTCGAGCTCCGCCTTAAATATGCTGGCCAAACTACAAGCGACCCTGACCTATCGCCCTTGGAAAAAGAGTTTGAAGTG
This sequence comes from Porticoccus sp., assembly GCA_021773405.1. Lineage (GTDB taxonomy): Bacteria > Pseudomonadota > Gammaproteobacteria > Pseudomonadales > Porticoccaceae > Porticoccus. The sequence goes on along the minus strand of JAJFKD010000184.1, from coordinate 8,958 downwards.
CTATCAACGCACCAACAAAACCAATTTTCTTTTATGAATGGTAGTTCTACTTCCTACACTGAGTGGCGAATACAGCTTTTACCAAAAAAATCAGGAACATTAACGATACCTTCACTAACGTTTAAAGGTGTTTCAAGTAAAGCCATTACACTCCAGGTAACAGATCGGCCAACCAGTAGTTTAAAAAATCAGCCTGTATATGTGGAAACAGAGTTGGATAAAAGTACTGTCTATGTCCAAGAACAGCTACTACTCACCCTGCGCATTCTAGCCACAACCAACCTTCAAGGGATTTCAAGCGAAGACCTGGTCATAGAAAATGCATCCATGAATAAAGTGGCTGAAAACCAGTTCCAGAAACAAATCAATGGCGTGAATCACCTTGTTATTGAACTCAAATATGCCGTTTTTCCAAATACCAGTGGTCACCTGACCATTCCAGCGCTCCGCTTTAATATTGTTTTACCTGACAGGCGAGATCCCTATTCCAGTTCGTTTTTCTCTCGTGGGGGGAAACGGATATTCCTCCATTCCGAAGAGCAGAAAGTTACTGTTAAACCCCGCCCTGCTAACTATGGCACTGGAGAATGGTTGCCCAGCAAGAATGTTAGCCTTAGTGAAAGGTGGAGTCGTCCATTAGATGAACTCGTAGCGGGTGAACCCATTACAAGGACTATTTCTTTTACTGCCCAGGGCTCAACTTCTGCGCAGCTACCACCATTGGAAATCAAAGCCAGCAATGGTTTTAAAGTCTATCCAGACCAACCTCAACTCAATGATGAAGTAGATAGCAATGGCGTTACTGCAACACGGTTAGAATCAATTGCCATAGTGCCGTCTCGAGGGGGGCAGCTAAACTTGCCACCCATTACAGTAAAATGGTGGGACACAACGACTAATCAAGTGAGAGAAACCACCCTGGATGGTACAACATTAACAGTCAAACCTGCTGCCAATGCCAGCTCTCTACCAACTATATCAACACCAGCAACCCAGGGTAGCTTGGCTGCTCCCCTAGAAAACTCTGCTACGGCCATAACAACGGAAATTAAAAGTGAACCCAGTATGCTTTTATGGTTGCTGGTTATTAGTAACATTGTACTGTTCGTGGTCCTTGTCACTCTGTTTGTATTATGGAGAAAATCCAAGAGTGCAGAGTCACCAGCCCTACTTCAGACAACAGAGTCTGAACAAAAAGAATCCGAACTATTTAAACAGTTAAAACAAGCTGCGAATAAACAAGATTATCAAGGTTTTCGTGAAACTTTATTGACCTGGGCCAGCTCACACTGGCAACAGCCATTCGTTACCCTTGACCAGGTCGCCACCCTAGCTAACCACTCTCAAGCTAATAGCCCTTCGCTGAAGCTGCAACTTCAAGCTCTAGATTCTGCTCTCTATGGTTCTGGTGATACTGCAGAAATTGATTTACCTGGATTAGTCGATGAACTAAAACAGTTAAAAAGCCAAAGTGACCAAAAAAATCAGGGCAAGGAAAACCACCTTAAACCCCTTTATGGATAGTAATTGAAAGTATGAAAAGTAACTAAGAGCGAGTTAAGAGTGAACAAATGAATATTTTTTCCTCCCCATCACCGTTTTGCCATACCCTTTATCGTAATTTTTGTCATACTCACAACATCGTTATCTGTGTAAATATTCGTCAATAGGGATATTTAAAAGGAATCAAGTTTATGCGTCGTGTTATTTTCAATCAAAAAGGTGGGGTGGGAAAATCCAGCATTACCTGTAACTTAGCAGCCATTTGTGCCAAAAGTGGTGCTAAAACGCTCGTTATCGACTTGGACCCACAGGCCAATTCAACACACTATTTGCTTGGAAGAGGTGCCCAACCTGAAGAAACGATCACAGACTACTTTGCTCAAACCCTTTCTTTTAACCTCACTCCTAAAAAGCCTGGCGAGTTTGTTACCGCCACACCCTACGAAAACCTTTCTATTATTGCAGCTAATGCTGAATTGGAGAGCATTGAGCAAAAACTAGAATCACGGCATAAAGTTTATAAATTTAGAGATTTACTGAACAAGCTGTCGGACGAGTTTGATCATGTCTTTATTGATACAGCACCAGCGCTCAACTTTTATACCATGTCAGCGCTTATTGCAGCTGAACGTGTATTAATACCCTTTGATTGCGATGCTTTCTCAAGAGATGCCTTGTACAACATTCTCTATGTTATTGCCGAGACAAGAGAAGACCACAATGATGGCCTTGATGTGGAAGGCATTGTTGTTAATCAATTTCAATCACGGGCCAAACTACCTACTCAGCTAGTTCAAGAGCTCAAAGCAGAAGGCCAACCTGTATTACCTATCTATCTAAACAGCTCGATTAAAATGCGAGAATCACATCAATCTTGTACACCGTTGATTCATCTAGCACCGAGCCACCCACTGACACAAAAGTTTGTAGAGCTTTATGAACATTTATCTCCTGAGAAAAAGAAAGATAAAAAAGCTGAAACCTGTACTTAATCCCTTTTTGAATTTCAGCAATAGCTTTTCTAAATTTTGAACAAAAAAAAGGAGAGCAAATTGCTCTCCCCAAAACTGCTAAATGTCAAAACCCTTGAGATAAGGGCAGATGTCACACATTACCAACACGCTAACATCATGTCAGTGTGTTGATATTTGTATTCTCCACCATGTTTTATTTGCGAGCCTTGATCGGGATCAAAAAAACAACCGATCGCCACAGAGAGCCCCTACTGACAGTAAATCAGTAGCTGCAATTAATGGCAGAATTCATAAACTCTTAGAGACGATTTCATAGGTGTCACTGGACAACTTTGGCTCTGACATAATCCTTGCCAATTCACCTTTCATAAGCTGTTGTTTTTGCTCTGGGAAACGCCTCCAGCGAGTTAATGGTGTCAGCAATCTCGCTGCAATTTGTGGATTGAGCTTATCCAAAGCCAAAACCTGGTCGGCAAGAAAACGATAGCCCTCTCCACCCTCACAGTGGAAATTTACCGGATTGCTATTACAGAACACACCGATAACCGATCGCACCTTATTGGGATTGTGGATATCAAATGCCGAATGCTCCATTAACGCTCTAACACGAGCTAAACCACCCGGTAATGGACAAGCAGCCTGAACTTGAAACCATTGATTCAAGACCAGAGGCTCGTGGTACCAACCATTGTAAAAACTTTCAAGGGCTTGCATAGATAATACAGCTGCCGCTGGCCTAGGGTCATTCACAAGGATACTCAATGCCGCCAAACGGTCTGTCATATTGTCCACTTCATCAAACTGCGACTGAACAAGCGCTAAAGAATCTTCCGCTCCAGCATTAGCCAAGTAACGTAGTGCAAGATTTTTTAAGCTACGCTGAGCTACTCCATTGGCATTGTGGATATAGTCACCCTTGGGACTATTGTCATGGTAAATACCACGCCACTGATCCGACAGTGATTGTCCAAGCTGCCCACAAAGAAATTGGCGTACATGGTGAATTGCTTCTACATCAATTTCATCTGATATTTCAGCTAACAACAATTCTGAAGGCAGCGTCAAAACCAGGGCCTGCATGGCACGGTCATCTGCTGACTCAGACAGTATTTTTGCATATGCTTGGCTAAGGCAATCATCCATAACCAACGACTTAGAAGCACGGTAATCTTCCATCAGAGACTGCATCAACTGAATAGCAAGCTGCTGAGACGCATTCCAGCGATTAACCCCGTCAGAGTCATGGGACATCAATAATGCTAACTCTTTCCGGCTATAGGGATAATCCAATTTTACCGGTGCAGAAAACCCTCTTAGCAAAGATGGCACAGGGTGTGTTTCAATTCCTTCAAATACGACCGTCTGTTCAGAATCAGTAATTTCTATTACCTGATTCTTATCGCTAGTACCAAACAATGGTAGATCACCTTGCTCGGTCACCAGTCCTAGTTTCACCGGAATTTGATAGGGTTCCTTCTGTTTTCCTTGCTCAAGCTTTGTCACTTCACAGGATTGCTTGAAATGCAGCCTATATTGTTGAGCCTTTCCATCATATTCACTACGTACGGATAACCGCGGGGTACCGGCTTGGCGATACCAGTTCATAAACTGAGAAAAGTCACGGCCACTGACTTCTGCCATTGCCGCAACAAAATCTTCAATGGTCACAGCCTGGCCATCATGCCTTGAAAAATAGAGATCAGAACCCTGACGAAATAGATCAGCACCTAAAAGCGTGTGAATCATTCGTACAACTTCAGCGCCTTTTTCATAAATGGTCACGGTATAAAAATTGGAAATTTCCATATAGGAGGCTGGCTGTACGGGGTGAGCTGTGGGGCCTGCATCCTCAGCAAACTGAACTGTTCTTAACAGATTAATGTCTTCCACCCGTTTGACCGTACGTGATCCCATATCTGCCGAAAATTCAGCATCACGAAATACGGTAAAACCTTCTTTCAAACTGAGTTGAAACCAATCACGACAAGTCACCCGATTACCGGACCAGTTATGGAAATATTCATGGGCTACAACAGCTTCAACACGCTGAAAGCCTGCATCTGTAGTAGTTTCCGGGTGAGCGAGAACACAAGAAGTATTAAAGATATTTAGTCCCTTATTTTCCATCGCCCCCATATTGAAGTCATCTACGGCGACGATCATGTAAAGGTCTAGGTCATATTCGCGCCCATAAACCTGTTCATCCCAGGTCATCGCATGTTTTAAGGATTGAATAGCATGATCACATTTATCCTGATCCTTTGGTTCTACATACACCCGAATATCTACGGTGCGCCCAGAACAAGTGGTAAATTGATCTTCCACAACGGACAAATCACCTGCCACCATGGCAAATAAATACGCTGGCTTACGAAAAGGGTCATGCCAGGTTGCCCAATGGCGACCATCATCCATCTGCCCCGCTTTCATTTTTCCAAAACCCATCTTTCCAAAACCTACGGGATTACCATTAGCAAGCAATACCGGGCATTCTGATTGATCAGCAATAATGGTTGTGGTGAATTCCGACATGACATCGGGGCGATCCAAGTAATAGGTGATTCGCCGAAATCCTTCAGCCTCACACTGGGTACAGTACATGGTGCGAGATTTATAGAGTCCCTCTAATGAGGTATTTTGTTTTGGATAAATAGTGACTTCAGTAACCAGCTCAAACTGTTCCGGCACCTGATGAACTGTAAGTTCATCTTCGGTAATACTGTACTGGTCTGACGATAGTGTAGCCCCATTAACAGCGATACATTCCAGGGTCAGTTGTTGACCTGAGAGCACTAAAGTATTCCCTGAATAATCGCTCTCAGGGTTACGCCTCATATCAAGTGTGGCATTGACCTTGGCCAGATCCTGTTCTATCTCAATCTTAAGTGTTGTCTTGTCAATTAAATACCTGGGGGCTTCATAGTCCTTTAAATGTATGGTGCCGGGCTGGGCATCTTTCATCGCCATGTACAAATTACCTTTATTATCAATCGCTAGGAACTGTTGACAGTCCCTAGACTAGAGCTGGAGAAATGTTTGAAGTTAATATCTTTGATCGTTTTCTAAAGATTTATTTCCACATGATAAGCTGTATATTTACGAATATTGATCACACCCGTATCCAAGATTAAATACTGCCCCTTGATACCCAATAACGTTCCTTCTACCAGTGGGTTTTTGTCCATATTATGGCTTGTTACTTTAGTCGGATGTTCCAATACAGGGTATTCGATATCGACTGGAGTAACATCATCGATGCGCTGTAGAGCCTGGATTCCATAACGTTCTTCCAATTGCTGTAATTCTAGATCACATTGCTCATACAGTGCATCGCGCATAACCGGCAAATCAACGGGGGGGATGTTACCTTTTAACATGGTGCGCCAATTGGTTTTATCCGCCACATGTTGCCGGAACATGTCTTCCACCATGCCCGACTGCTGACGTGTTTTTACCCGAAAAATAGGTAAGGCCTGCACCGCACCTTGGTCAATCCAGCGTGTGGGTAATTGGCTCTCACGGGTAATACCGACCTTGATACCAGAGGAATTGGCTAAATAGACAATATGGTCGACCATACAATGCTGTTCACCCCATTCTGGCTCACGGCATGTCCCCTGGTCATAATGACATTTTTCTGGGCTGACAATACAAATGTCACATTGGGCTAACTTGGTAAAACAGGGGTAACAATAACCCTGGTTAAAGCTTTTTTTACTGCGGCGACCACAATGAACACAATGAATAGTACCCGTGTGTTGAATACAAATGGCCTGCCCCAAATGATCATTTAAAGGCACAAGCTGATCATCTAGTGAAATCTGATACTGTACTCGGTTTGGCATGTCTACTGAGGGGGCTTGTGAAGAATCAGAGGCAGGTAAAGATACCTGCATTTTACGCAAATGCCCCCCGTGGGTAGCCATGTACTACTCCTGCCACTTCACTGGTTGTTCATCATCTGGGCCGGGACCCTTTTTACTATCACAGGGCTCATCCACTTTTTTAGGTGGTACGTAGCCAACACGCTCTTCTTCAGGTTTATGAAGTGCATCATATGCAATGATAGCTTGAAGGGTATTATCCTTCTGTATAGGCGTCATTTGAGTACCGTCAGGCCATTTTCCAACCTCTACGGCACTCTTTAACTTATTGTATATTTCTGGAGTAATTGATTCGATCAGTTGTTGAAATTCCATGATTTACCTAGTAATTTTTTCTATCTAAAGGGTTCTATATCAGGAGTTCTATGAAGAAGATCTGTGATATTTTGGTCGATGATTATAACACTAGCAAGCTTATATGAAGCTACTACTTGAATGAGCTATAACCTATGAAGCTGGCTCCCTAGGCTCGCTATAGCCCGCCCAACCACCAAGGATCATCCCTGTGACCAAACCTACCGCATGGGCGGCATTGGCAATACTGCCAGACATCAATAAATCAATGATGCCACTCATTCCCAGTAACAACCAAAACAACATAAAACCAAGTAAACCTGGTGGTATTGCTAACTGGGGTCTGGGAGAAACCTTATGCCTGATCCAAACATAACCCAACAATCCATAAACAACACCAGACATCCCCCCAAACAAGGATGGCCCACCCCATAAGTATTGCCCGAGATTCGATGCTACAGCCATCAACAAAACAATCACTAAGGTATGGAGGCTCCCAACAAATGGTTCTATTCTTCGCCCCAACTCCCACGTCCATAGCCCATTAAAAGCAAGATGAAAAAGTCCGAAGTGTAAAAAAACTGGGGTCACTAAACGCCAATATTCTCCATTCGACATCGCATTAGGTGCTGTATCAAAGCGAGGTGAATTCCCTACAAGGGTAAAATCTTGAAATGTAAACCAATGAATCAAGGGTAGCGCCCACTCCACCAAGGCTGTACCCAATATACTCAACACCAATAGAATCCCTATTACTGGCATTCTATACAGTTGCTGTTGAAAACTTTGGTTACCTAGAAAAGTAGATTGATTTTGCTTTAATTTTTCCTGATACACCTGGATTCTCTCCAGGACTTTCAATACATCTGGAACCTGGTCAGAAAATTCGACCCATAATTCAACACATGTCTCAGTACGGTGAATGCGATAAGAAAGGTTTTGAGCAGTTAACTCAGAAAGCAAGATGCCAAGATCAAAGTCATTGGAAATTTCTGCTACCAGAGTCCATTCAGAAAATTCATCATTCATACTTTAGAGGGCCTTTAGACGATCCCGATTAACGGTTTCGATTACTGGAGTCTTGTCGACTGCCCCAGCCCAACTTAGTTCGACAGGTCTCATAGAAATTGTGTTCTACGGGGTGAATTAATTTGAGAGGCTGTGATTTTTTATGAATACGAATAACATCGCCAGGCTCTGGTTGAAGGTCATTCTGACCATCACAGGTCACCATCGGGTCCAATTCATCACGGGATGCGACCCTTATTTCTATCTCGCTATTCCCACCTACCGCAAGGGGCCGGCTGGACAGTGTGTGAGGATTCATGGGCACCAAAACAATCGCATCCAGGTTAGGATGCATAATAGGCCCACCACCCGATAGCGCATAGGCAGTCGAACCTGTGGGCGTAGAAACAATCAGCCCATCAGAACGCTGGCTGTAGACAAATTGATTATCAATATAGAGGTCAAACTCCATCATTCTGACAGATTTACCTGGGTGTAATACAACATCGTTTAGTGCAATACCGGATGATATTTTTTGCCCATCCCGGTAAAGAGATGCCTCCAGGAGAAAACGATTAGAAATAATATAGTCACCCGATAGGACACGCCCGACCTCCTCTTCCATCTCACCAGGAAGAATATCGGTCAAAAACCCCAAGCGGCCACGGTTAACACCAAGCAACGGCACATCATGATCAACCATGCTTCGGCCAGAACTCAGCATACTGCCATCACCGCCGACAACAATGACTAGATCCAACTCCAAGTTTAATTCAGTACAACGAAAGGTCGGCAAAAGGTCGTCGTTCATGAGTTCTGCGGTATGAGATTCTAACAGGACAATACAGCCCGCCTGTTCTAGAAAACTGGCAAGTCGTTTTAGTGAGTCAACAATTTCAGGTAATTGAATATTGGCAACAAGAGCTATTCGTTTAAAACCCGTCATATATACACTCAACCCTAGTTCGAGCCCCACTGACCCTAACCCGAGTTCAACCTCAAAAGAAGCATTACCCAGGCAATCTATCGGTGATTATACACACACAGAAAAACTCGGCACGGAAAGAAATATTCAAGTGGTTTAACTCAATGGCCGTGACTAAATGATAGAGCTTTGGATCAAAAAACAGGCGCCATTAAATAACACATCAAAGTATTTTTTGATGATGACCTGGCAACGTTTGGAGGTTATTTTTAGGGGCTTCTTTTTGGCCAAAAAAAAGCCCCTAAAAGTAGGAGCTTTTAAATGTAATGGCGGACCGGACGGGACTCGAACCCGCGACCTCCGGCGTGAC
>JAJFKD010000183.1 GCA_021773405.1 Porticoccus sp. | reverse complement strand
TTAGCTTACAGCGTAAATACGACACCCCAAGGTCACAACCAGAACGAGAATTACAATTGGCACAAGCTCAAATTACTGGTTTAAAGCAGTCCGCTACCAACGTGATTTTCAGTTATAGCGAATTCGATGCTGCTCAGCTTAGGCAAGTAAGTACCTTAATTGCTGATTTACCTGAAGTGGACCCTACAACCCTTCCCTCTCCAATTGATTTAGTGTCAACACCAGGGGTTAACCTGGAAAAAGTCGATTGTGAATTTGGCCCCTCGTTAACATTAACAACAGAAACATTGGCAACTGAGCAAGCTGAACAACAAACTCAGGTACTGGAACAGATTAGGGGTGGCAGCAGTATTTTTAAAGATCAGGCAACCTGCCCATTTAACGCCTTTGCACGCCACCGACTCGGTGCACAAAAACCACCTGAACCCTTGCTAGGCCTATCCTCGATGGATAGAGGGTCCCTACTCCACGACTGCTTGGAACACCTTTGGCAACAGTTGGGATGCCAACAGCAATTATTGGAACTATCAGACCAGGCCCTCACACAACTGATTAATGAGGTAGTCATAACGGCCCTGCAGCGCTGGAAGAAGCAACGGCCGGATTTGTTTGGCCCAGAATTTACCAAAATTGAACAACAACGCTTGGTAGTACTTCTGGAACAATGGCTCGCACTGGAAAAAACCCGCCCAGAATTTAAGGTGATAGCTTTTGAACAAACCACCGAAACAAACTTTGCTGGGCTACCATTGAAACTCATCATTGACCGTATTGATGAAGTTAACGTAGAAGATAAGAACAACGGACAACAAATCATTATTGATTACAAAACTGGCTCGGCAAACACCAACAGCTGGCTCAGTAACCGCCCAGAACAACCCCAGCTGCCCCTGTATGTACTTAGTAGTGAATCACCTGTAGCCGCTGCTACCTTTGCGGTTATCAATGTCTCACAACAACAATTTGTTGGATTTTCTGAGACACCCAATTTACTGCCCAATGTGCATACCCCTGGAAAGAAAGCTCCTGGCAAAAGAACTGAACCAGAGAGCTGGGATGAGCTACTGAAGCAATGGCAGCAAGCTCTTACGGAACTGGCTAATGAATTTAAGCAAGGTTATGCCGCCGTTAAATTATTTAAACCAACAGCGATGCAATACCAACAAGAACTGGAACCCCTTAACCGTTTGGCAGAGTTATCATCGATAACTGAAAATAAGGGCGTAGACCAATGACATTGGCAGATGCGTCAACGCGAGAGTTAGCTCTCACCCCCAACCGCTCCTTTGCCGTTTCAGCACCGGCCGGTTCGGGTAAAACTGAGCTGCTTACTCAAAGAGTATTGAAGTTACTGGCCATTGTGGGTGAGCCTGAAGAAATACTCTGTATGACCTTTACCCGGAAAGCAGCGGGTGAAATGCAGCACCGAATTCTGCAAGCACTGACCCAAGCCAACAATAAAACTGAAGGGAATCTTCCCCAAGATAAAACCAATAGTCACCAACAACTCACCCATGATCTCGCGCAAAATGTACTAGCCCGAGATAAAGAAAAGCACTGGCAATTGCTCGACAACCCAAATCGTCTTCGTATTCAAACCATCGATAGCTTTTGCTTAAATCTGGCACAACAACTGGCTATAGAAAGTCGTTTTGGTGACTACTCAGAGCCCCTGGATGACCCAACGCCCATTTACCGAGAAACCATCACGGCTTTACTACTACCAGCGCTGGAACAACAGAGTCCCCTGGGACTAGCCATCAGCACATTGCTACAACACCTGGATAATGACCTCAACAAGCTCGAGCAATTGCTGATTAACCTGCTTTCTAAGCGGGAACAGTGGTTGGGGCAACTGTATCAGTCACGAGGAGCAAGAGATTACCTTGAAGACTTTCTCAATCAGGTTATCGAAGAAACCCTGAGTAACGCAGGTAAACTGTTAGTGTCAGCGGGTAGTGATCTCGCCCTTTTAGCGGATTACGCAGCCAACCAACTCCCTGCCGCCAAACAAAATTCTCTTATAAAAAATTGCCTTGGGATAACCTCACTACCCGCAGCCAAAGTAATTGAATTACCCCAATGGGAGGGTCTTTGTGAGCTTCTAATGACTGCCAAGGATGAATGGCGAAAACGATTAGATAAAAATGGTGGTTTCCCCACAGAAACACTCGATGGAGACAAGAGTCAGGCTAAAGCGCAAAAAGAAACCATGACAGCGGTCATCGCTGAACTGCAAGCTATCCCTGGGCTATTAGATGTTTTAACTGATATTCGCTATTTACCTACTGCCAAGTACGACGATGATCAATGGCAAGTTCTCGATGCATTGACACTGTTACTTCCTGCCCTAAGTGCAGCACTAAGCCTTTCATTTCAGCAAAAGAAGGTTTGTGATTTTACCGAAGTAACCCTCGCAGCCTTGCGTGCTCTTGGGTCCGAAGAAGAACCCACAGACCTAGCATTAAAACTGGACTATAAAATTAGCCACATTCTTACCGATGAATTTCAGGATACATCCTCGGTACAATTTGATTTACTCAGGCGCTTAACCGCCGGTTGGCAAACCAACGATGGGCGCAGTCTATTTATCGTGGGCGATGCCATGCAATCCCTCTATGGGTTTCGCAATGCCAATGTGGGTTTATTCCTAGAAGCTCGCAGTTTGCCACTGGGCAATATTCAGCTAGAGCCACTGGACCTCCAGGTCAACTTCCGCTCTCAAGCGGCTATCATCGATTGGGTCAACAGTACGTTTACCCAAATCTTTCCACCCTGTGACAATATCAGCCGGGGCGCCGTGAGCTATAGCCCCGCAATTCCCCATCACCCTGCGTTACCCACAGAAGCCGTCACTGTGGATGCCTTTGTTGATTACCCAGATCTGAAGACTGAAGCAGAACATGTAACGGAACTGGTCGAACAGGCCCGCAAGGATGACCCCGAAGGCTCTATTGCCATTCTCGTCAGGAACCGCACCCATTTAACGGATATTCTAGAAGCACTTCGCGAAAAGGGATGCCGCTGGCAAGCGACAGATATTGATCCACTGGGAAAACGCATGCCCGTGATTGATTTAATGTCACTGACTCGTGCGTTGCTTTCGCCAGCCGACCGTATTGCCTGGCTATCCATACTCCGTGCACCCTGGTGCGGATTAGACCTCAAGGACCTGTTTCAACTAGCCAATTACAAACTCAAGGAAGAAGATCAACAACCAAAGACTGATCGTTACCCCCTGTTATTGCTTAATATCTTTAACCATCAACAGATTCCGGGTATATCCGACTCGGGACAGCAAATACTCAGCAGGGTAAGCCATCAACTAAAACAAGCTTGGGATCAACGCTACCGGAAACCTCTGAGAAGCTGGATCGAGGGTGTATGGATTTCAGTGGGAGGCGCTGCTGCTCTTCACTCTGACACCGAGCTAAATCAATGCTGGCAGTATTTGGATTTGCTGGAGCAACATGAATCATGCGGCACTCTAGAAGACTGGCCTAGCTTTGAAAAAGCAGTGCAATCCCTCTATGCCAAGCCCGATCTATTGGCTGACCCAAACCTCCATGTAATGACCATTCATAAAGCCAAAGGACTAGAATTTGATACGGTTATTATCCCTGGACTAAATAGAAAACCGCGGAGTGATGACAAGCAATTAATGCTGTGGCAGGAGCGTGTCGGGCAATATGGGCAGAACCAATTAATTATAGGCCCCCTAGAACGGACGGGGCAGGAAACAGACCCTCTGTTTCGCTACCTTCAGCGTGAACAAAAAATAAAAGGACAGCTTGAAAAAGCACGTGTTCTCTACGTCGGCTGTACTCGAGCCATCAAAAAGCTCCACCTCACCTACAGCATCGGCAAAGACAAAAAACCGACAGCCAACAGCTTATTGGAAAGCCTATGGCCAGTATTAAGCTCAACCCATGTAGCAGAAACAGACAACTCGAAAAACAGTATTCAATCTCAAATCTTCCAATCACACTATTACCAAGAGAGTGATAGTGAATTAGAAAAAAATGGGGGAAAAGAAGGCCATTTAGAAAAAAATGTACCCTCTCTAAACCATATCTATCGCCTTCCCTCTCATTGGCAGTTTAATAAGAACTCAAATAAACCTGATGATTTGGTAGCGAACAACGAACGGGGAATAAACGAGGTTACAACAGGGCAAAATGAACAGCGAAAACCGTTACAAGAAAACTTATCTGAACTAAATACTGTCTCTCGCCATACAGGCACCGTGCTTCATCGTGTATTACAGCAAATTGTACTGGAAGGAATAGATCACTGGACGGAAACTACTATTTCAAATAGGCAACCTTTCTGGAAAATTCAGCTTCAACAATTGGGTGTATCTAAATTAGAGGAACCTTTGGCTGTAATACAGAGAGCCGTAAAGAACTGCCTTGAAGATGAAACTGCAAATTGGCTACTTAGTGATAGCCATCAAAACAGCTACTGTGAATATAAAATTGGCTATATTGGAGCAAATGGACAGCCAAAAACTGCTGTTGTCGATCGCTGTTTTATCTCCAAAGGTACC
>JAJFKD010000182.1 GCA_021773405.1 Porticoccus sp. | reverse complement strand
GCCAGTGAGGCAACAATGGCGGAACCGGTAAAAATTAGAAAGAACGATTGGAAAACTGCTTCGTTCATATAAATCCCCTTATACCTTATTGTGAGGGATGGGACTTAAGGCAGCAAGTTACCTGTTGCAATAACACGTCGTTATAAGAGGCAACAGGAAGGGTTTTTTCATTCCCGCAGGCTTATTAATATTAATTAATTTCGACGAAATAGGGCTTCCGGCTGGTCGTATGCGCTTTGATAGCTTACATCAAAATCATTTAGGGATTGGCAAGCTGCTTCTAAGTCTGTGCCATCCTTAAGATCAAAAGAGGTGAAACCACAACGTTTTAGGTAAAACAATTGATCTGGAATGGCATTACCAATTGCGCGTAATTGACCCGTAAAGTCATAACGCTCTTTCAGAAGGCGGCCAATAGAAAAGCCTCGGCCATCCATAAATGATGGAAAATTGACAGCAATAAGGGGAAACATATTGGCTTCAAGGCCAATAGCTTCTACTTCTTCTTCACTATCAATCCAAAGGCCAGCACACATTAGATTTAGGCTGTCGCGTTTATCCAGGTAATACTGCATGGGCAGTATTACCTTTGCCATTGGAAGTTCACCCACAAAATCTTTATCAATAAGCACCCAGGTATCGTCGATTACCTGACCATCTTTAATTATCCTAGGCATCGGTGGACTCCTTTTGGTCAGTCGATTTTGAATAGACACTTTCTTTGAATGGGGTTATCCCTATACGGCGGTAGGTCTCAGTAAAGGACTCACCACTCGTACGGTTTTCAACATAGACATCAAGTATTTTTTCAACAACCTCAGGCATATCATCTCTGCCAAAAGAGGGGCCAAGTACATTGCCTAGGGTGGTATCAGTATCAGAGTTCCCGCCTAGCTGAACTTGATAAAATTCGTCGCCTTTTTTATCAACACCCAGGATGCCAATGTTGCCTACATGGTGATGGCCACATGCGTTCATACATCCTGAAATATTCAGCGATAAATCACCAAGGTCGTAGACATAGTCCATATCATCAAACTTGCGCTGTAGAGCTTCAGCTACAGGGATAGATTTTGCATTTGCCAGGGAGCAGAAATCACCACCCGGGCAGCAGATCATATCCGTCAGTGTTCCGATATTTGGTGTGGCAAAACCACCGGATTTGGCTTTTTGCCAAAGGTCAAAAAGGTCGGATTTTTTAACATCAGCCAAGACTAAATTCTGGCTATGAGTGGTACGTATTTCACCCAATGAGTATTTGTCTGCCAAATCAGCCACAGCCTCTAGCTGTACATCAGTGATGTCGCCTGGTGCTACACCCGTTGGTTTTAATGACAGTGTTACAGCAGCATAACCCGGTATTCTATGGGCATGAATATTTCTTTGTAGCCATTTACCAAATGCAACATTATCGTCAGCTAGCGCTTTCAGTTGCTGCTCAACATCGTTGTCATCAATTGATTCGTAATCGGGTTGGGTGAAGAAGCCTTTGACTCGATTAATTTCATCCTGGGTTAAATCACAGGGTATTTTTTTAGTGTATTCCCACTCAGCTTCTACTTCTTCAGCAAATACTTCCGGGGTCCAGGCGCGTACTAGAATTTTAATTCGAGCCTTATATTTATTGGCCCGGTTACCATGGCGGTTGTAGACACGCAAAATAGCATCTAAGTAAGAAAGTAAATCTTCCTGAGGAAGGAAATCACGAATCACACTACCGATAACGGGCGTACGACCCAGGCCTCCACCTACAAGTATTTTAAACCCTATTTCATCCTTATCGTTTTTAACAATCTGGATGCCGATATCATGTACCTGGATAGCAGCACGGTCACCCTCTGTTCCTGAAACCGCAATTTTAAATTTGCGAGGCAGAAAAGCAAACTCAGGGTGGAAAGTAGACCATTGACGGATCATTTCACACCAGGGGCGAGGGTCTTCAAGTTCATCCTGTGCGACCCCGGCAAACTGGTCTGTCGTTGTATTACGAATGCAATTACCACTCGTTTGAACAGCATGCATTTGTACTTCTGCGAGCTCGGCCAGAATATCTGGCACTTCTTCCAGTTGTGGCCAGTTAAATTGGATGTTTTGGCGAGTGGTAATGTGGCAGTAGCCCTTATCATAGGTGCGAGCAATGTGTGCCAGTTTTCGCAATTGCTTGGTATTCAGAAGCCCGTATGGCACTGCAATACGCAGCATGGGGGCTAGGCGTTGTACATACAGGCCATTTTGTAGACGAAGGGGAAGAAACTCTTCTTCTGCTAATTGACCAGCTAAATAGCGGTCTGTTTGTCCACGAAATTGAGCAACTCGCTGCTCAATGATTTTTTGATCGTTTTCGTTGTATATGTACATAAAAATACTTATATAAATAGTAAGGTTTTTAGTGTGCCTGTTGCTTATAGGGCAGCAGAAAGGCGCGAATTCTACAGGGAATGATTCAGCTTGTCAGTGGGGTTGGAATAATAGCGTTGTTAGCGATAATTTGAAGGACTTTTTCTCTCTATGATCATCGAGTTAGGGAATAACAACTGAGGCAGAGATAGTTCACAAAGGAGGACAAGAGAAAATGATGCTGATACAATCCCGACCGCCTGAGTATTGTAGTTAAGATTTGGATCTTTGCTTAAAACTAAAATTAAAATCTCAGGACAAAATAAGGCTTGGCGTAGCCAATAATATTCAGTTCCAGCAGCAAATGAGGTTTAAACATGTCTGAAGAAGCCGTTTCTCAGCAATCAGAATCACAAGGTAGCGATAGCTGTGCAGATGCTATCGCAGCCATAGCAACCGTTAGTATATTTGTGATCGCAATACTTTTCTGGATTAGTAATCAGTAATTGTAAGTATTTGATCATAAAAAAACGGCCAGAAAGGCCGTTTTTTTATGTCTTGAATAAATATAAATTGGCAAGTAACTCTTACATGCCAGCATTACTTAGTACTAATTTAACAACAGAAACCACACAAAAAATGAAGATAGCAGTGAAGATCAGGCCTGATACAACATAGGCTAGGAAGTTCCCATGTTTAAAGTCCCTGACACGGTTTTTGTTACTTTGCACACCTAAAAATGCTGACATTGTACTGAAAACAATTTGCCAGAAACTGGGTGCTTTTTCTTCTACTTCAATACTGTCCAGTTCTTCCTTGGTCGTTTTCTTAATATTGGTTTCATCGACCACTCTTTTTTGATCAGTAGTTTGTTGATTATCACTCATTAAGCGTCATCCATTATTGAGCCCAGCCAGCGTTGTAGTTGTTCGGTTGGAACATTTTTACGTAAAGCTAAACTTTCCAGTTGATCCCGCTGAATTTTACCCGTATTGAAATACTTGGATTGCGGGTGTGAAAAATACCAACCGCTAACGGATGCGGCAGGCATCATGGCAAAACTTTCAGTGAGCGATATGCCTGTATTGTTAGTTGCATCTAGCAGAGCGAAGAGCGATTCCTTTTCTGTATGGTCGGGGCAGGCGGGGTATCCCGGTGCTGGTCGTATGCCCTGATACTTTTCTTTGATCAGGTCTTCGTTATCCAGGGTTTCATCATTGGCATAACCCCAGAACTCTTTACGTACACGCATGTGCAGATGTTCGGCAAAGGCTTCGGCTAATCTATCCGCCAGTGCTTTGACCATAATGCTGTTGTAATCATCGCCCTGGGCTTCATATTCACTGGCCAGTTCTTCTACACCGATGCCGGTGGTGACAGCAAAAGCACCAATATAATCGTAAACACCGGTATCTTTGGGTGCCACAAAATCGGCCAGAGAGGTCATTGTGCTGGATGCGCCCATTTTTTGGGTTTGCTGACGAATCTGGTGCAGTGTTGATAACACTTCGGTGCGCGATTCATCGGCATAGACTTCAATATCGTCAGCGTTGACGGTATTGGCGGGCCAGAGACCAAATGCGGCCTGGGCTTTGATTTGTTTGTCGGCAAGCAACTGTTTCAGCATGATTTGGGCATCATCAAACAGATTGCGCGCGGCTTCGCCTACCTTTTCATCCTGAAGAATTTTTGGGTACTTACCCGCCAGATTCCAGGTAATGAAGAAGGGGGTCCAGTCGATGGTGTCGACTAAGGCTTCAAGTGGATAATCCTCCAGCACTTGAATACCCAATGAGGTGGGAATAGGAGGAAGATAGTTTTCCCAGTCCAGCTTCAGGCCTGCTGATATAGCATTAGTATAGGTAAGGGTTTTACCTTTGGGTTTGCGGTTAGCGGTACGAATACGTACTTGATCGTATTCCGATTGAATTTCTGCCACATAGGCATCCCGCTGTTCCTTGCTTAACAGTTTGCTGGCGACACCGACGGCCCGTGAGGCATCGGGTACATAAATGGTCTGATTGCGGTGATATTTGGGGTCAATTTTGACGGCCGTGTGCGCCTTGGAGGTTGTGGCTCCACCGATCAATAGTGGGAAATCCAACTCCCGTCGTTCCAACTCACTGGCAATATGGACCATTTCATCCAAAGAGGGGGTAATCAGGCCAGAAAGCCCAATAATATCGACCTTTTCTTTTAAGGCTGTATCGATAATTTTTTCTGCGGGCACCATCACGCCAAGATCAATCACTTCATAGTTGTTGCAGCCCAGAACAACGCCCACAATATTTTTACCAATATCGTGTACGTCGCCCTTAACAGTTGCCATTAAGACCTTACCATTGGCCTCAGTACCTTCTTCTTTCTCCTCTTCGATAAAAGGCTGAAGATGGGCTACCGCTTGTTTCATCACCCGGGCAGATTTAACAACTTGAGGCAAAAACATTTTTCCGGCGCCAAATAGATCACCTACCACATTCATACCATCCATTAACGGCCCTTCAATCACATGAAGAGGGCGTTCAACAGAGAGGCGGGCGGTTTCAGTGTCTTCGATAATAAAGCTGGTAATACCTTTAACTAAGGCGTGTTCAAGGCGTTTTTCTACCGGCCAGCTGCGCCATTCCAGGTCTTCTTTTTTCACTTCAGTACTACCATCACCTCGGTATTTTTCAGCGATATCTACCAGCTGCTCAGTGCCGTCCGGGTGTCGGTTGAGAATCACATCTTCAACCTTGTCACGGAGTTCATCGGGCAAATCGCTATAGACCGCAAGCTGGCCGGCATTGACGATACCCATGCTTAAACCGGCTTCAATGGCATGTAATAGAAATACCGAGTGAATGGCCTCGCGAACGGGGTTATTACCACGGAACGAAAATGAAACGTTACTGATGCCGCCGGAAATAAGCGCTCCTGGCAGGTTTTGTTTAATCCAGCGGGCCCCTTCAATAAAGTCCACGGCGTAGTTGTTGTGTTCTTCGATACCCGTGGCCACGGCAAAGACATTGGGGTCAAAAATAATATCGTTGGGATTGAAGCCCACCTGATTGACCAGAATATCGTAGCTGCGCTGGCAAATATCTTTCCGACGTTGCAAATTGTCTGCTTGGCCCTCAGTGTCGAAGGCCATCACAACGACTGCAGCACCGTATTTTTGGCACAATTGAGCCTGCTTGATAAAAGGCTCTTCACCTTCTTTCAGGCTGATGGAGTTAACAATACATTTACCTTGGGCCCACTTCAGGCCCGCTTCGATAACGTGCCACTTTGATGAATCAATCATCAGTGGAATACGCGAAATATCGGGTTCCGAAGCAATCAACTTCAGGAAGGTGGTCATGGCATGGACGGCATCCAACATGCCTTCATCCATATTGATATCAATGACCTGAGCACCGTCTTCTACTTGCTGTCGGGCGACATCCAGTGCGGTGTCGTAATCCTCTTCTAATACCAGTCGTTTAAATCGGGCGGAGCCGGTGACATTACAGCGCTCACCGACATTCACAAACAGTGAATCTGCGGTGATATTAAATGGCTCAAGTCCGGACAGGCGACAGGCGGGTGCTATTTCGGGAATAACCCGTGTTGCGCAGGGTTCGACGGCTTCGGCAATGGCTCGAATATGGTCAGGGGTGGTGCCGCAGCAACCACCGATAATATTCACCAATCCACTTTGGGCGAACTCAGCCACGATTGCCGCCATTTCTTCGGGGGTTTCATCGTATTCCCCAAATTCATTGGGTAGACCGGCATTGGGGTGTGCGCTGACAAGGGTATCTGAAATTCGGGACAGTTCTTCGATGTGGGGCCGCAGTTCTTTGGCACCCAAGGCACAGTTCAAGCCAATGGAAAAAGGTTTCGCGTGTGACAGTGAATTCCAGAAGGCTTCGGCGGTTTGTCCGGAAAGGGTTCGGCCGCTGGCGTCGGTTATGGTGCCGGAAATCATCACCGGCAGTTCCAGATCCAGTTTTTCAAACACCTGCTGTACCGCAAAAATGGCGGCCTTGGCATTGAGGGTATCGAATACGGTTTCGATTAAAATAATATCGGAGCCACCGGCAATCAGCCCCTCAGTAGCTTCCATGTAAGTCTCAACCAGCTCATCGAAGGTGACATTCCTGGCCCCAGGGTCATTTACATCAGGTGAAATAGATAATGTACGGCTGGTTGGCCCCAATACACCTGCTACCCATCGGGGGCGATCTGGTGTTGCTATGGCATCACAGGCTTCTCTTGCTAGTTTAGCTCCAGCTTCATTAAGTTCCCGAACCAATGACTCCATACCGTAATCTGCCAGTGAGGTAGATGTGGAGTTAAAGGTATTGGTTTCGACAATATCGGCACCGGCTTCCAGATAAACCTTATGGATATCCTGAATAATCTGTGGTTGTGTCAGTGACAGTAAATCATTATTACCGGCCACATCTTGGTGCCAGTCGGCAAAGCGGGTTCCCCGGTAATCATCCTCGGAAAATTTATGGGCTTGAATCATCGTGCCCATGGCGCCGTCTAGGATAAGAATTCGGTTGCTGGCTGCTTTATGAAGGCTATTGATACGTTTTTTCTGAGTGTTCAAAGTTTTGTCCGTGGTTACTGCTTTTATAGGTAAAGTGGCGGCGCATTCTAGCAGAAATGACTCATTTCGCCTTCTTGTTTATCCATCGGAACACATGACCATGTGTTCATTATTTCTTGGGTGAATGAAGTGGATATTCTATGGGAAGGGTGCTTTACAAAAAAGTGCTTCACTGTTTGTCGCTTGATCACAAGAATGGTAGAATACATGACTAAATTAGTCAGGTATAGCTTTGGAGTGATTAATGCTCTTTAGTCATAAAAACTTTATTAATCATGAAAGAAATAAAAGTTTCCAGGTAACTAAATGCTAAATATTACCATTACTGAGTCCGCCCAAAAATATCTTGCTGACTTGCTTTCAAAGCAAGAAACAGAAGGCATTGGCATTCGAATGTTCGTTTCTGACCCAGGCACACCAAAGGCGGAAACCTGCATTGCATACTGCCGTCCTGGTGAAGAGGAGGATGACGATACCATTATGGAAATGGATGGGTTTAAGGCCTATTTTGGTCAGCGTAGCTTGCCTTTTCTAGAAGATGCGAAAGTTGATTATGCTGATGATAAATTCGGTGGTCAGTTGACGATTCGTGCGCCAAATTCTCGCATGCCTAATGTTAATGATGACAGTCCTATTGAGGATAAAATCAATTATGTGCTCTATAACGATGTTAACCCAGGCTTGGCTGCCCATGGTGGAATGATTAGCCTTGAAGATGTAGAGGATGGCATCGCTATTTTACGGTTTGGCGGAGGCTGTCAGGGTTGCGGCCAGGCTGATGTAACATTAAAAGAAGGCGTAGAGAAAACTATGCTTGAAAAAATCCCTGAATTGAAAGGTATCAGGGATGTCACAGACCACTCAGATCGAAGTCAGGCGTATATATAATTTTTCTTTACGTTATTGTTACCCGTTGTGATTGGCTAATGGATAAGGGATATATAGTCTAGAAAAATACGGTTGCTGGTTTGTTTTAGTGGTGATTAGGTACCACGGTGATGAAAAACAAAATGAAATGAGATGAAAAGAGGCGAGATGAAATTTTTTGCCTATACTCAATGACACACCGATCGTAAATCCCAGCTGAAAGAATTGCCCAACATGGAGGAGCTGATGGCCAGACCGATACAATTTGATCGTGAATATGTGCTGAACAAAGCTTTAGGGTTGTTCTGGTCTGATGGGTATGAAGCCAGTTCCATAAGTCGGTTGTTAAGTGTGATGGGGCTAAACAGGGGAAGCTTATATTCTTCATTTAGCGATAAGCGTACGCTTTTTAAAGAAGTGCTCGATTTTTACTTTCAACGTATCTCTTTAATACTATTAAAGCCTAATTTGATTGAAACTGATGATCCTGTTGAATCTATCAGAGGCTTTTTTTACCAGGCACTACTTTATGAGGATTCCAAGGTTCTTTCCAAGGGGTGCTTTTTATTCAATACAGTTTCAGAGTTAAGTAACACCCAGCCTGATTTAGCTAATGATGCAAATGATTATTTATTCAAAATCAGAAAAATGTTTGCTCATCGTATCGAAGAAGCAAAACTAATGGGTTTAGTTAAAAACTGTGATGGTTCAAACGATAGTTCAAGTGATAATTTAAGTGATAGTTCAGAAGCTCAAGCCAATTATTTGATGGGTGTTCTAGCCGGTTTAAGGATTCAATGTAAGATGGGATTGGATCGGGTCGAACTTAAGAGAACGATAGATAGAGCTTTAGATAGTGTATTTATAAAAGCTTAACTTATTACTTTATATATAACATTAAAAAACGGGCTTAACTGCCCGTTTTTTAATGATTTATTGGTTTGTCTGGTTAGGCTCTACTTGGCAGAATCTCTTTCAGCTTGTCAGACATATCTCGTAATGTTTTTTCTGTTGTTTCCCAGTCTATACAGGCATCAGTGATAGATACGCCGTATTCCAGGTCATCAAGGTTCGGAGTAATTTTTTGATTGCCAGCCTTTAGGTTACTTTCAACCATAATACCGATAATTGACTCATTGCCTTCAAGAATCTGATTGGTCACATTTTCCATGACCAGGGGCTGTAGATCATGATTTTTGTTGGAGTTAGCGTGGCTGCAGTCAACCATGATATTGGTAGGTATTCCGGCATCCCTTAGCTGTTGTTCAGCGAGGGAAACACTAACTGAATCATAGTTAGGTTTATCGTCACCGCCACGTAATACAACATGAGCATAGGGGTTGCCCGCCGTGGTTATAACAGAAACACTACCTTCGGAGTTGATGCCGAGGAAACGGTGTGGACTTGCGACGGACTGTAAAGCATTAATGGCGACAGTTAAGCTGCCATCGGTACCATTTTTAAAGCCAACAGCGGATGAAAGTCCCGATGCCATTTCCCTGTGTGTTTGGGATTCAGTGGTTCTGGCGCCAACAGCAGACCAGGAAATCAAGTCCTGCATATATTGGGGAGAGATAGGGTCCAGTGCTTCAGTGGCAGTGGGCAGCCCCAGCTCAGCGATATCCAGTAATAATTGGCGACCGACATGGAGTCCATCGGTGATTTTAAATGAATCGTTTAGGTAAGGATCATTAATAAGTCCTTTCCAGCCCGTAGTGGTTCTGGGCTTTTCAAAATAGACGCGCATGACCACATAGAGTGTGTCGCTTACTTCTTCTGCAATGACTTTTAGTCGCTTGGCATAGTCCTTGGCAGCATCTACATCGTGAATAGAGCAGGGGCCAACAACAACGAGAATGCGGTGGTCTTTTCCGTCGAGAATATTCTCGATGGTGGTTCTACCTTCTGTAACCACTTTACGTGCAGCTTCACTTACAGGAATCTCTTCTTTAAGCGCTTTGGGGGTTATCAAAACATCCTGCGAGCGGACGTTGATGTTTTCAACAGCTTGAGTCATGTACTTACCATGTTCTTAAATATTCATTAATAGGTGTGCCCAGAATTCAGTGATTAGCCCAGAACTCTGAGAAAGGGGGAATTCTACATGAAAACAGGGTGTTTTGGGCAGTACTTAGTCTTCACTAGGCCTTCTGAATGGTCTGATTTTATTGATCTTTGAGAGTTTTAGCAGATATGAGTGATTAGATAACTGCAAGATGACTAATTAATGGGAAATACAATGCGGTTTTAACAGGGTAATTTCCTATTTGCTCAAAAAGCTTGGCGTAGTGTTCTAGCTGTTCACGATAGAGGGTAGTTTCGCGTTGAATAAAGCTTTCCTGTGATTCACCTGCGAGAGGTTCAGCTGTTTTATAATCGATGACCCACTGGGTGCCTTCGGAGATAAAACAGCGATCGACAACAGCAGTTTTTGGTTGTCCCTTTGCTCCAATATAGCCAATTTTATATTCACAGTGGCCGTCTTGATGGCTATTACTAAGTAGCCAATTTGCAGTTTCATCTTCAAGGCAATTCTTTACGGCTCTCTGTATGAGAGCCAGAGGTTTCTCTAACTCAGTTACACCCAATTGTTGAAGCTGAATTTTCCAGAAAGGTTGCCTATTTGAAATAGTAGTTTCCGTCCAGTAATCTATTCCTTCCAGTACAATTTGCTGTAATACACGATGAAGCACGGTGCCTGTATGGCGCGAGACAGTATTTAGTTCAGATAAGTTTTCTTGTAACGGTTTTCGCTGTTCATTTTGCCCTGTTGTGCCCTCGTTTATTGTCCATTCGTTGTTTGCTACCAAATCATCAGGTTTATTTGAGCGCTGATTAAACTGCCAATGAGAGGGAAGGCGATAGATATGGTTTAGAGAGGGTACATTTTTTTCTAAATGGCCTTCTTTTCCCCCATTTTTTTCTAATTCACT
>JAJFKD010000181.1 GCA_021773405.1 Porticoccus sp. | reverse complement strand
CAATGGTTTGGGGGCAAAATAGTTGGCCTGTGGGGGCAGCTTCGGCACACCAAAAATTGCAGGACTTTATCAATAACTCGGTAAATCAATATAAAAATGATCGCGATTACCCATCACTCAATGCCACATCATCACTATCGCCCTATTTGTCGGTAGGTGTACTGTCCCCTCGCCAGTGTATAGCAGGCTTGCCTTCACACTCACAAGAGTCAGAATGGGTAGATTCCCAGTGGGTAACAGAAATTATTTGGCGAGATTTTTATCGCCATTTGATGGTGCTTTTCCCCCACCTAAATCGATGGGAGCCTTTTAGGCCAGAGGTAGAAAGCCGCATAACATGGCAGGACGATGCCAATTTGTTTAATGCTTGGTGTCAGGGAGAAACAGGTTTTCCCATTGTGGATGCAGGTATGAAGCAATTACAAAAAACCGGGTGGATGCATAACCGAGTAAGAATGATTACAGCGTCATTCCTTACCAAATTATTGCGGCAGGACTGGAGAAAAGGCGCTCGTTTTTTTATGCAACATCTTATCGACGGAGATTTTGCTTCTAATCTGGGGGGATGGCAGTGGAGTGCTTCTGTCGGTGCTGATGCGGCACCCTATTTTAGAATTTTTAACCCAACCCGTCAGGCTGAGCGGTTTGATCCTAAGGGCGATTACATTGCTCATTGGTTACCAGAGTTGGAGGAGCTTCCAGGAAAACAGCGCCTGGATCCTATGTCTGGCCATCTGGTAGGTAGGCCTTCACCAATCATTGATTACAAACTGGCAAGAGCTGAAAGTTTAGAGAGTTACAACGCTCACTAGACCATTAAATAGTATGCTTTTTCTAGAGTTTGCATGATGTTGTGCATGCCTGCCGTTGCAGGTATTTTCTATATCGCTGTTTGGCGAAAATATCATAGGCCCAAATCATGGGTTTTTTTATGTGAAGGAGTGTTATTGCTCGTTCCAGACGTTGGTAATAAGGAAGAAACCTCCAAATGATCATAAAAGCATCTACACCTATAAGGAGATTTTCATTTTGGTCTATTACATGTAATTGCTTCATAGCATCGGTGTAACTAATCTCGTATTGCTTTAAAAGTAATCGGTCTGTAGAAATATCAATCCAACCAATTTTTTTATCTTTATCTATACGAATGTAATGGTTTATTTCTTTTTTACACAGGGGGCAAGACCCGTCATAAAACACAATTGGTTTGATATGTTTTATTGTTTTTAACATGGCCGATTACACTCTGCTTGGAATAAGAGAGCTATCTTGTAAATTGTATAAGTTGCTTGCTTTGGTACGAGACAATAAATGATCGGCGAGAGCATTAGCGCTTAGCCATGCACCTTCACAGTCTTGATGGTATAGCCAATCAGAGCATACCCCTATTTTGGAGTCTGGATCCCATAGGTAAGGCTCTTGGGTGACGGATTGATGCCGTGCGTACAACCAACGGTGAACTCTTATGTTACCCGTATCTATAGGTTGTTTAATGACCTTTTCAAAGGCTTTTATCAATGCGCGGCCAACACTATTTGGATCGCTATTCCTATGCCGATCACTCCATTCGCTGGTTGCTTCCAACATCCAAATTTCTTTACGACTCCATGAGTTTCTGCCAGGTTTAGCGGTGTCTCTTACTGCTCTGTAGAGAGTGGAATGAGGTCCAGATAAAATGTCAGCTGTAACTCCACTTTTTTCTTTGAGAGAGATAACTGCTACCCAATTTGGCGTAGTTTTAGTGGATGATGCAACCGTATGAAGGTTTGGCGCCAAGGTGAGTAGCGGAATTGCTTGCGGGGCAGGGGTGGTGACAATAACGGCATCATATGAGTATTTTATATCCTCTGATTCTCTCCGTAAGCATAATCCTTGGCTGTCCTTATAAATGTCAGTAATTTTAGATTCTGTACATAACATGGCGCCTTTGATTAGATTTTGTGTCAGTGAATTTTGTCTCGGTGTAGACATATACACTGTTCTTGGATCAAGAGCTAAACCTGAAAAATCACTGTGAGGTGCAAGCCAACGGTTAATGTCCGTTCTTGCTATAAGCCATTGCCTAAATTGATCTGTTGTAGGTTCAAACCAAGGTGCTCCAAGATCTGCGCTATCTTTTCCTATTCTACAGCTTGATAGCCTGCCTCCTGTGCCTCTACTTTTTTCAAAAATAGTAACTTGGTAGCCTGCTTGAAGGAGCCTGTTTGTAATAACAGCACCAGCAAATCCGGCACCTATAATAGCGATTTTTTTATGTTTCATTTTTATATCTCTATCGTCCTACCTTTTATAGCAATTTGATCCTGTTTATATCCTAAATCAGCCTTTCCCAAATGGTTTGAGTGGCTCGCTTCTATGTAATAAGAGTCGTAAATACATAAAAAGTGCTGATTTCTATACGTGTAACAATTCTTTATAGATCATTTATAAATAAGATAATTTTCAGGGAGTAATTTTTTAAAAGTAATCCGGATGATCTACCTGGTAGCAGTACTCGTATCACCCTACAAATGATATGAAGAAATAAAATGTTTTCAGGTATCTCGCAAAATTTTTGGATTAATTTAATTGGTTTTCAGATCATATGGTGGGTCTGTGTACTATTTGGTAATACATGGCTAGCTATAACCTGGGCGCTATTAGGTTGCCATTTATTATTTCACCGTGAACCGATATCAGAAGCCTGTTACATACTCATTTGCGCAACAATAGGATTTGGTATTGATGCGTTATTAACATTTAAAGGCATCTTTATTTTTCAGGAGAAAGTTTTTCAGGGCAGCTCTCTTAAAGAGAGTTCTTCAATACCACCTCTCTGGCTGTTTGCACTTTGGGTATCTTTTTCAGCGACACTAAGGCAGAGCCTAGGTTTTTTTTCCAAGCACTATGTACTAGCAGCAATACTAGGTGCTGTTGGAGGTAGTGGCTCTTATTTGACAGCAGAAAAGTTTGATCAAGTTAGCTTTGGTTTTTCTACATGGCATACCGGGTTTTTGCTCGCTTTTATTTGGTTAATTCTTTTTCCGCTACTGATCTGGATTAGCCATTATATTCCAAGGGGTAGGTATGCAAAGGTTGTTTAGCCTACTGGTTTTTTGGCTGTGCTTCATGCCAGGTATTAGTTACTCAATACCTGTGCCAGATGTTCTATTACCCGTCGGCCATGCGAAATTAAAGGTACTTTGGTTTGATATTTATCGTGCTGATTTGTTTTCCAATGACGGCACATTTACTGAGATAAAAGGCCCCCTTTATTTAAAGTTAACCTATCAGCGAAACATCAAAAAAGATGCTCTTTTAGACGAAACAAAAGAACAGCTAAATTTATTAGGTGCTAGCGAGCGTGTAGAGCGATGGGTATATCAGCTCAATTTATTATGGCCTGATATTAAAAAGGACGACTCACTCTCTTTCTATCTGGCTCCATCAGGAAAGGGTCACTTTTATCACAACGGCATCTACATTGGTGCTATGTCTGATCCAAGCTTCGGGCCTAATTTTCTGGCCATCTGGTTGGGTGAAAAATCGTCGTTTCCAAAAATGACAAAACAGTTAATTGGAGGACAATAAAATGAGTGGAATTGTTTCAAAGAGTTTATGGTTGTCTGCCTTTTTGGTCGCAGGTTGCTCCAATTCAGTTCAGGACTATAGTGGTAAATCACCTGCACTGCACTTGGATGAATTTTTTAATGGGGAGCTTGTTGCACATGGTATTGTGCAAAATTATAGGGGTAAGGTCATTCGCCAGTTTAATGCTGAAATCAATGCGGAATGGCAAGGCAAAAATGGCTTGTTAGATGAGAAATTTTTCTTTGATGACGGTGAACAACAAAATCGTTGTTGGAGACTAAAGAAAACAGGTAACCAATACACTGGTACAGCCCAAGATGTAGTAGGTATTGCTACGGGTACAACAGCAGGTAATGCATTAAATTGGCGTTATACCCTTGAAGTTCCTGTGAATGGAAAACTACGCCATATCAATTTTGATGACTGGTTGTACTTAGTTGATGAGAACAACCTAATCAATC
The DNA here is from genome assembly GCA_021773405.1 of Porticoccus sp. Lineage (GTDB taxonomy): Bacteria > Pseudomonadota > Gammaproteobacteria > Pseudomonadales > Porticoccaceae > Porticoccus. Next base: position 7,747 of record JAJFKD010000181.1, on the reverse strand, counting down.
GAGCAAAAATGCGTAAATTTGGTTTTACCGTTGGTGAAATCACCCTGTATATACGTAAAGTTTCCAACGAGCCTAAATACCCTTTTACAAAGGGATGCACGATACAGCTTTAACAAATGACTAAAATAACAAATGATCAGGGCTTGCCGTGGAAGCGAGTATGGGTGACTGGAGCAGGGCGTGGTATTGGCGCTGCTTTGACTAGGCTCTTTTGCGAGGAAGGTTTAACGGTTTACGCCTCTTCGAGAACCCAGCAGGACCTGGATGTTTTACAACAAAAACTAAGTCAATACCCAGGCACGATGATTCCAGTACCTCTGGATATTTGTAATAAAGAAAACATAAATTCTTTAATAGAAAGTTGGAAAAAAGAAAATAATTTTCCAGAACTTGTCATTCTAAATGCAGGGACCCATGACCCTTTTCCTGCACAAGAATTCTCAGCTGAACGATGTGAGCAACTCTTCGATATAAACCTCATGGGCACTATCAAATGCCTTGAACCAGTTTTAAAGCACTATATGGCTCATAACCGTGGCCATATTGCTGTTATGGCATCTGTTGCAGGTTATCGAGGCTTGCCTACGGCAGCGGCCTATGGCGCCAGTAAAGCGGCATTAATACATCTTTGTGAAGCCTTAAAGCTGGACTTGTTAGGTACTGATGTGAAACTACAGGTTATTAACCCTGGGTTTGTTCGTACTCCATTAACGGATAAAAATACCTTTGCAATGCCCGATTTGATGGAGCCGGAAGATGCGGCAATGGCGATTATAAAAGGATTGCTGAAAGATCGATTTGAAATTGCTTTTCCAGCGCGCTTTGTCCGTATATTAAAGTTATTAAGATTGCTGCCTTACAACTGTTACTTCCGGTTAGTCAGACGAATAACCGGAGCACAGTAGCTGCTTTTTTTGTAAGTTTATTTATAACTTCTCGAAGTGATCGGTCAGCACACAATCATAACGACGTTGATTGTATTCTTTCAGGGGTGTTACATCGGCTTCAGAAATAATACCCTGACTTACCGCTTCTTTTAACGAATCATCCAAACTTGTTGAAGCATCTCCCAACTTGCCTTTACTCAAAGCGCGGCTAAATGCTTGCCAGCTTGAATCAACGTCGAGGAGCATTTGGTAAGTTGTTTCTACTCTGCCCACGGCATCTTCAGGGTTGTCACTCATGAACACATACTGTTTCAGCGATTCGCGAACAGGGTTGGGTTCCATAATCAGCTTGCCGAGCAATCGTATTTGTTTATCGTTAGGCGCTTTATATCTCCGCCCCAAAGGTAGGCAAAGAGTGCGTAAGAATATGCCAAGCCAGCGTTGTGGGAAGTTATCGCAGAAAGCTAATAAAGCCTGTTGAGCATTGTGGAGCGAGCGCTGTAATGCATAGAGGGCATGGGCATCATTCACTTCACACGGTGGCTGGTTATTCTGTTGTTGGGAGTTGCGGTATTTCAGAATGCTGGATGCAATCAGTATTTCACTGTGGATATCACCGAGCCGTGCAGACAATAGTTCATTGCGTTTAATACCGCCGCCCAAGGTGCCTAAAGCAACATCGGAACAAGTTGCCAGTGCAGCGCTGAGGTGATTAATCCTCTTATACCAGGGGGCACTGAAATCATCACAATCATCAGGCAATGGGCTGCTGTAGCCACCACTAAGCCCATAGACTAACGTTCTTGCCATATTGCTACTGGTATGACCCAAGTGAGCTAACAACAAAGGCTCAAAAGAATTGAGCCCTTCTTGTTCATCTTCTTGTTGCAGTGCCTCTAACTCTTCAAACAGGTGGGGGTGGCAGCGCATGGAGCCTTGACCAAAAATCATTAGAGAGCGAGTAAGAATATTCGCTCCTTCAACGGTAATAGCCACTGGTGTAGTGCGGTAAATAATCGCTAAAAAGTTACGTGGCCCAAGTTGAATGGCACGGCCACCTACCACATCCATGGCATGGTTAATCATTTCCCGCATACGTTCTGTGGAGTGATATTTTGCCATGGCGGTGAGAACCGACGGCGCACCATCTTCCAGCCCCTTGGTGACCATTTGTCGCATGGCTTCAAGGGTATAAGCGCCCGCTGCAATCTCTGCAGTAGCAGCTTGAACACCTTCAAATTTGCCGATTTCCATATTGAATTGACGACGGATTCGAGCGAATGCACCGACAGTGAGGTAACACATCTCACTGCCTGCTGTAGCGAGGGAAGGGAGCGAAACACCGCGTCCGGCCCCCAGGCATTCAATTAGCATACGCCAGCCTTTACCGGCCATGTCGGCACCACCGATAATCCAATCTATGGGGATAAAGACATCTTCACCCTTAATTGGTCCATTCATAAACGGTGCGCCAGGATTATGACGACGTCCAATTTCAATACCTGGGTGGTCTGCTGGTAGTAGGGCACAGGTAATGCCGTAGTCCACAGTATCTGAATCACCTAATAAACCATCTGGGTCACGCAATTTGAAGGCAAGCCCAATGACTGTAGCCACAGGTGCTAGCGTGATCCAACGTTTGCTGAAGGTCAGTTTTAGGCCAAGAACTTCTTTGCCTTCGAAATCACCTTTACATACCGTACCGATATCCGGAATAGAGCCTGCATCAGAACCAGCTTCTGGGCCAGTTAAACCAAAGCAGGGTAGTTCTGTTCCGTTAGCTAGCCCGGGCAACCAGCGTTGTTTTTGTTCTTCGGTGCCGTATTTAACCAATAGCTCACCTGGTCCAAGGGAGTTGGGCACCATGGCGGTAACAGCTGTTGTAGTGGATTTGCTGGCAATCTTGCTCATGATGCGACTTTGCGCATAGGGGCTGAAATCCAGTCCGCCAAATTCTTCGGGGATAATCAGTCCAAAGAAGCCATTATTTTTCAGGCAATCCCAGGCTTCCGGGGATAAATCCTTACGTTGTTCAATGTCCCACTCATCAACAAGTTCACAGAGTTGCTCTACTTCATTGTCGATAAACTGTTGCTCTTTATCCGTGAGCTCTGGTAACTCGATGTCATCATACATATCCCAGTCGGGCTGGCCGCTAAAGAGTTCTTTCTCCCACCAGGTCGTACCTGCTTCTAGTGCTTCTCGTTCCGTGGTGCTAATACTGGGCATAGTGCGCCTAAGCAATCCATAGGCAGGTTTAATGAGAAGTTGAGTACGTAAATTAGGAAGGTTTAATACCGCAGCGATGGCTAGGGTAGGAATCAAAATCAGCCACATAAGCTGACAATAGAAGGTCAGCACAAAAGTACCGAGGACAATAACCAGTGAACCCAAAGAAAGTGATGGGCGATAGTAAAAAACTGCAACCAATAACACGGCAAACAGTAAAAGTGATAGCAACATAGTTATTCCATTTCTATTGGCTAGCGGAAAGAACAATATACTACCTTAGACGATTTGTTGTCCCTAGGGTAGAACGCATGTTTCAGTTATTTTTACGACAATAGATTATATGTAGTAGCGCAGACCTGATCTGACAGTTACCCGTTTATTAGTATCTAGCAGTCTAGATTTGAGCTACTACAATTTAAGCGACCACGATCTTTAAATTAGCTATTGTCTTGTTAGTCTGCTGGTATCTCCTTTTATACCTGTCTTTCAGAACTATCCCCTATACAGCTCCATGTTTTTGAAGTATTAAAAGCTGCTTGAAAAGACCCAAAAAGGGTACTATAGTACCCAAAAAGGGTCTTTTTGATTCTGGAGAGTGTGTAATGTCTTCAATATCCATCGGTGATGCACTGTTTACCAAAACACAGCAACGGGTGTTGGGTTTACTTTTTGGTAAACCTGACCAGCGTTTTTATGCGAATGAAATTGTCCGCTGGGCTGGCATGGGGCGAGGTACTGTACGCCGTGAGTTACAGCGGCTAACGGATGCTGGCGTGCTTGTTAAAACAGAGGAAGGTAAACAACATTACTATCAGGTAAATAAGCATACGCCTGTTTATACTGAGATGTTGGGTGTTGTACGTAAAACCTTTGGCATGGCAGATATTATTAAAGGTGCTCTAAGGGGAATAGATGACAGTATTCAACTGGCATTTGTTTACGGCTCAGTGGCCAAATCCAGTGATACTAAAACCAGCGATATTGACTTAATGGTGGTCGGTGAAAACTTGGCCTATGGGGATATTATGGCACTATTGGAGCCTGTTGAGCTGGAGTTAGGTAGGCCTGTTAACCCAACGCTTTATACACCCAGGCAGTTTGCCAGCAAGCTGGAAGAGGGGGTGAGTTTTATTGTGCGTGTTATGGAGCAACCCAAGTTGATGATTAAGGGAGTAATCAATGACGTTAGAGAACCTGTTTAAGATTGGCAACTTGCACCGGGAGCCACCTGATAGCAAAGAATTTAAAGGCTTGGTGCTATCGGCTCAAGATCGGTTAGAAGATGCCCAGAATAGCAGTCTTTCGTTCGCCAGCCGTTTTGACCTTGCCTACAATGCCGCTCACGGTTTTGCCCTGGCGGCGTTACGCACCGCTGGTTATAGAACAGATAAGCGTTATCTGGTCTTCCAATGTCTGGTTCATACTGTGTCGATGGAGAATGCCAAAATGCGTGTTTTTTCTTTGTGTCATGAGCGCAGGAATCTGGCGGAATACGAAGGGCATATGGACGTGGATGAACAGCTGTTAGCTGAATTGATCAAGAATACTCTTGAATTAGCCAAAACTGTGGAGTCATTAGGTGTATGAGTGATTGGGTATAAAAAAAGGATGAACCTTTCGATTCATCCTTTTTTGTATTTGGCTCCGCCTGCTGGGCTCGAACCAGCGACCCAATGATTAACAGTCATTTGCTCTACCAACTGAGCTAAGGCGGATCAGTTAAGAGGCGCGTATCTTATATATCGGTCTGGGGTGAGTCAACCCTTGATATAGCATCCATTTAAGGTCTTTTTCTAGCGTATAATAGAGCGTTTTTATCTCTCCTGAATGGGATTACATTGGATACAGTGACGTTGTCAAAATCATTTAAGGTTACAAGCCCCTACCAGCCTGCGGGTGACCAGCCTGCGGCCATTGATAAGCTGGTTGAAGGCCTTGAAGCTGGGTTAGCCGCGCAAACACTATTAGGCGTTACTGGGTCGGGTAAAACATTCACTATCGCCAATGTGATTGATCGAGTGCAGCGTCCCACCATTGTTCTGGCCCACAATAAAACTTTGGCAGCTCAGCTCTATGGCGAGCTGAGAGATTTCTTCCCGGAAAACTCCGTAGAGTATTTTGTTTCTTATTACGACTATTATCAGCCGGAAGCTTACGTACCTTCTTCTGGTACCTTTATTGAGAAAGATGCTTCAGTCAACCAGCACATTGAGCAAATGCGGCTGTCTGCAACCAAAGCCTTAATGGAGCGGAAAGACGTTATCGTCGTCGCCACGGTTTCATCCATCTATGGTCTGGGTGATCCTGAATCCTACCTCAAAATGCTGCTTCATTTGGTTCGGGGTGATCACATTGATCAACGATCAGTACTGCGCCGTTTGGCAGAACTCCAATACACCCGTAATGATGATGTATTTCAGCGTGCTACCTATCGGGTTCGGGGTGATGTCATTGATATTTACCCGGCGGACTCTGATCGTGAAGCGGTCAGAATCGAGCTGTTCGATGATGAGGTAGAAAACCTTTCCTTATTTGATCCACTGACAGGCGAAGTGCTAAAGCGGGTGCCTCGTATCAGCGTGTATCCAAAATCCCACTATGTAACGCCACGGGAAATGATTGTGAATGCTATAGAACAGATCAAAGATGAATTGTCCGAGCGCTTAGAACAGCTGCGATCTGTTCACAAATTAGTGGAAGAGCAACGGCTTCGGGAACGCACCCGTTACGATTTGGAAATGATGCAAGAGCTGGGTTACTGCAACGGCATCGAAAACTATTCGCGCTACCTTTCAGGCCGTGACCCCGGTATGCCGCCTCCCACGTTATTTGATTATCTGCCGGATGATGCGTTGTTGGTTATCGATGAATCCCACGTCACCGTGCCGCAATTAGGTGGCATGTACAAAGGTGATCGTTCCCGCAAGGAAACTTTGGTGGAATATGGCTTCCGCTTGCCTTCAGCGCTGGATAACCGCCCCTTGCGTTTTGATGAATGGGAACAACTAGCACCACAGATGATTTTTGTTTCTGCCACGCCCAGTAAATACGAAGCTGCCAATGAAGGCCAAGTAGTAGAACAAGTGGTTCGTCCAACCGGTTTGTTAGACCCAGAAATTTTTGTTCGCCCAGCGACTACACAGGTCGATGATGTGCTGTCTGAAATCAACGAATGCGTAGCCAAAGAACAGCGCATATTGATTACCGTTTTGACCAAACGCATGGCCGAAGACTTCACCGAATACCTCGATGAGCATGGTATTCGGGTGCGCTATCTGCACTCGGATATTGATACCGTCGAGCGGGTAGAAATTATTCGCGACCTTCGTCTGGGAGAATTTGATGTATTAGTGGGTATTAACCTGTTGCGAGAAGGCCTGGATATGCCAGAGGTGGCACTGGTTGCTATCTTTGATGCCGACAAAGAAGGTTTTTTACGTTCAGAGCAATCACTCATTCAGACCATTGGTCGTGCCGCCAGAAATATCGAGGGCAGGGCAATACTCTATGCGGATAAAATAACCGGTTCCATGGAGCGAGCCATCGGTGAAACAGAACGTCGCCGTGCCGCACAGATTAAACATAACGAAGAACATGGGATTACCCCTCAGGGTATTGTCAAAGCTGTGGCCGATATTATGGAAGGCGCAGCAGCAATACCGGGCAAAGGTTCAAGAAAAGTCGCGGAGTCCAAAGGCAAATACCATGTGGATGAAAGTGAGCTACATTCCGAATCGGATATCTGGAAGCAAATCGCCGTGCTCGAAGAAAAAATGTTTGAGAGTGCGAAGAATTTAGAGTTTGAAGAAGCGGCTAACCTGAGGGATGAAGTCACCCATTTGAAACGGATGGTGGATGGGGTGGTGTGAGCAGTGACTTTTTGTTTAAACAAACATTTTTTAGTTAAACAAGCGCACCTTAGTTAAAAAAACACAAGTTAAAGTAAACACAGATAACAGGAAGTCCGTGAGAATACCGAAACGCCTACAGCCCCTTGTCGATGATGGTTTAATCGATGAGGTGATCAGTCGCTTAATGAGTGGCAAAGAAGCCGATGTGTTTATTGTCCGCTGTGGTGACAATATTCGCTGCGCGAAAGTTTATAAAGATGCGGTTAAACGCAGCTTTAAAAAAGCTGCGCAATATCAAGAAGGCCGAAAAGTTCGCAGTGGCCGTCAAGCTCGTGCCATGGGCAAACGTTCCAACTATGGCCGCCAACAACAAGAAGAAATTTGGCAGAACGCCGAAGTCGATGCGTTATCCCGTTTAGCCCGTGCTGGTGTGCGCGTGCCCGAAACCTTCGGTTGTGTTGATGGCGTATTGTTAATGGAATTAATCACCGATGACGTGGGCGAAGTTGCACCGCGGCTCGGTGATGTATTGATGTCGGAAGAGCAGGCCATTGAAGATCACACCCTGATGATGCATTACATAAAGCTCATGCTTTGTGCGGGTATAGTCCACGGTGATCTATCTGAATTTAATGTGCTGGTTGATGACTACGGCCCGGTGATTATCGACCTGCCACAAGCGGTCAATGCTGCCGCCAATAACAACGCACAAGAAATGTTCGCCCGCGACGTCAACAATATGCGCCGCCATTATGGCGAGTTTGCCCCCGCCTTATT
>JAJFKD010000019.1 GCA_021773405.1 Porticoccus sp. | reverse complement strand
GTGCCAGCTTTTTAGATGGTATTGGTAACGGTTTGGGCTATAGCGTTATTCTGTTGGTTCTGGCCTTTATCCGCGAACTGTTTGGCGCGGGTAAATTATTTGGCTTTGAGATCTTTACGGTTGTTAATAACGGCGGTTGGTATGTGCCCAACGGTATGTTGTTGCTGCCACCTAGTGCATTCTTCCTGATCGGCTTATTCATCTGGGCACTGCGTGCTTGGAAGAAAGATCAAGCGGAAGCACCAGACTTTAAGATCGCGCCTAATTCATCTGAAGGGGAGACTGCATAATGGAACATTATTTAAGTCTTTTTGTTCGCTCTATTTTCATTGAAAATATGGCGTTATCTTTCTTCCTGGGAATGTGTACGTTCCTGGCGATCTCCAAGAAAATTCAGGCGGCACTGGGTTTGGGTATTGCGGTCATCGTTGTATTGATCATTACGGTACCGGCTAATAACCTGATCTATACCTACCTACTTGCTGAAGGTGCATTAACCTGGACGGGTATCGAGGGTATGGATGCTGTTGATCTCAGCTTCCTGGGCTTGCTCAGTTACATCGGTGTGATCGCTGCTATCGTGCAGATTATGGAGATGTTCCTGGATAAGTTTGTGCCCGCGCTCTACAACGCACTGGGCGTGTTCTTACCCTTGATTACAGTGAACTGCGCGATTATGGGTGCTTCATTGTTTATGGTAGAACGTGACTACGATTTGGCTGAGAGCACTATATACGGTCTTGGTGCTGGTGTTGGTTGGGCGTTAGCAATTGTTGCCCTGGCTGGTATCAGAGAAAAGCTGAAATATAGTGATGTACCTGTTGGCCTACAAGGCCTGGGTATCACCTTTATTACTGTTGGTTTGATGTCGTTGGGCTTCATGTCCTTCGGCGGCATCGATCTATAATCGGCGGGGAGAATAAAGATAATGAATCTGGAAATCATACTCGGCGTTGGAATGTTCACTGCGGTCGTATTGGCCTTGGTTGGATTTATCCTCGCTGCACGAGCTAGATTAGTAAGTACTGGTGATGTCACCATTGATATCAACGGTGAAAAATCAGTCACAGTTCCTGCGGGCGACAAATTATTGCAAACCCTGGCTAATGCCGGTTTGTTTCTACCGTCAGCCTGCGGCGGCGGTGGTACCTGTGCCCAGTGTAAGTGTGTCGTAACAGACGGTGGTGGCTCCATGCTGCCCACAGAAGAGTCTCACTTCACCAAACGCGAAGCCAATGAAGGCTGGCGCTTGTCCTGTCAGACGCCTGTTAAGCAGGATATGAAGGTTGAAGTACCTGAAGACGTCTTTGGTGTTAAGCAGTGGGAATGTACTGTTGAGTCTAACCCCAATGTAGCGACCTTTATTAAAGAGCTAACACTTAAGTTGCCTGAAGGCGAAAACGTAGATTTCCGCGCAGGCGGTTATGTACAGTTGGAATGTCCTCCTCACCATGTGAAATACAGCGATTTCGATATTGAAGAAGAATATCGCGGTGACTGGGAGCGCTTTGGCTTCTTCGAGCATGAGTCTATCGTCACTGAAGATGTGATTCGCGCCTATTCCATGGCCAACTATCCGGAAGAGCGGGGTGTTGTTAAATTCAACATTCGTTGTGCTACACCGCCTCCCGGTTCTCACGGTATTCCACCGGGCATCATGTCTTCCTGGGTATTTAACCTGAAGCCTGGTGACAAGGTAAAAGTATACGGTCCATTTGGTGAATTCTTCGCCAAAGAAACTGATAACGAAATGGTGTTTGTTGGTGGTGGTGCTGGTATGGCCCCCATGCGTTCACACATTTTCGATCAACTGCGTCGTCTTAAGAGTACTCGCAAGATTTCATTCTGGTACGGTGCTCGTTCCATGCGCGAATGCTTCTATAACGAAGAGTACGATGAGCTGGCTGCAGAGAATGAAAACTTTGATTGGCATTTGGCACTTTCAGATCCTCAACCAGAAGATAACTGGGATGGATTACAGGGCTTTATCCATCAGATTCTTTACGATAACTATTTAAAGGATCATCCAGCCCCTGAAGATTGTGAGTACTACATGTGTGGGCCTCCCATGATGAATGCTGCCGTGATCAAGATGTTGGTTGATCTCGGAGTCGAAAGGGACAATATCTTCCTGGATGACTTTGGTGGTTAATTAGCAGTGGCTAGCTTCTAATGGTAGATCAGGATAAAACCTACAAAAAAATAATAAAAACGGGGCCTAGGGCCTCGTTTTTGTTTGTCTATTTGTTGCTTCCTCTCATGCTCTGGAGTTGTTCAGAGCAGCCAAAACAGCATGTGTTCAATGGTATGACCATGGGCACAAGTTATCAGGTGAAACTTGTTCTAGGACAGAATGCTTCTGATAAAAGTGTTTCTGTTGAAAATCTGGATGAGCAAATAAAAAACCGTTTGGACGCTTTAAATCAGATCTTTTCTACCTACATTGAAATCTCCGAGTTAATACAATTTAATCAGGGCGAAATAGCGCAGCCTCAAGCCATCTCTGAGGATATGCAGGTAGTGATGAGTATTGCCCAGGAAATTTATGATCTAACCGATGGTGCTTTTGATCCAACGGTGGCACCACTGGTAAACCTTTGGGGTTTTGGGCCAAAAGGTTCTGGTGATGTTATTCCTCAACCTGAACAAGTAAAGAATGCCCGATCAGTGATAGGGCTTAATTATTTAGTGTTGAATAACACGACCAAAGAGGCTCAAAGAGAGCGGGATATAAAGCTCGATTTTTCTGCTATTGCTAAAGGCTATGCCGTCGATGCCGTGGCTGAATTATTGGAGTCATCAGGTATAGAGCATTACTTGGTGGAAGTGGGTGGAGAGTTAAGGGCAGGGGGCCATAAACCAAATGGAGATTTATGGCGTATTGCTATTGAAAAGCCTTCAATTGATCAGAGTCTTAGTCAGGGAGTCCAGCAGGTTTTATCATTACAAGATGTAGCTGTGGCAACTTCTGGGGACTACAGAAATTATTTTGAGAAAAATGGTAAGCGCTATTCCCATACTATAGACCCAAGAACTGGATACCCGGTAGATCATGGCTTGGCTTCCGTCACCGTGGTTGAAAAAACAGCGATAAGAGCTGATGCCCTGGCGACAGCAATGATGGTGATGGGCCCTGAAGATAGTTTAATGTTGGCAGAGGAATATAATATTCCTGTGTATATACTTGTTAAAGAAGCAGATGGTTTTAAAGTGCAATATTCAAGAGCATTTGCTCAATACCTTTCTGGAGACTAAGCGTGTTGGAATTGGCCCTCGCATTTGTTGTTTTAGCACTAATCATGGCAGGTATGGCCATTGGTGTCATTATGGGTAAAAAGCCCCTTAAAGGCTCCTGTGGTGGCGTGGGCGCAGCACTGGGTGAGACAGACTATACCTGTGATCTCTGCGGCGATGACCCCAATAAGTGTGATGAAATTAATCAGGGTGATGAAAACACATCCAGTGATTTGGCTTATGATGCCACTAAGGCCCAGTGACCCTTGTAAAGAGGATCGTCTCTTTCTTAATCGAATAACCCGTATTGCCAACAGGATTGGTGAGAGTTTTATTCTGAAAAATAAATGCGTCCCCTTTTTCCCTCAGGATAGTAGCCAAGTATAGAATCTTCATTTCTGGTGCCTGAACTTGTTAAAGGTGATTACTACGCTATTAATAATAATGCACCCGTAAATATACCAATTGAAACAAAACTAAATATTGCAAACTTAAACCAACGGATGCGATGAGAATCGATTTTTTGCAGAGTTGAATCTGATGCAATTGCATCGGTAAATTTATTGCTCCATGTCGGAGACCAAAAACCTGCTCCCATCACACGTTGAAGTAAGAATATTAGCTTTAAATGCCAAAAACCAAAGATAGTGAAAGTAATGAAAGTCGCTCCAATCGATACTAAAAGCAACGCTAACAAAATATACCTAACTATTTCCATGGCTACCTTAACGCCGCCAACACGGGCGAGCAACTTGTTGCGAGTCCGGTGCGCAAAGCGCACTTAAGTGCTTGGCCTTGTTAGGCACTAAACTTCCTCATCACTGCGGAACATATCCGTCAATGAAACTGATATGGCTTTAGTTAACTGGCTGCGAAGCCTTTTAGCCATTGAAGGAGAAACTTCTATAAAGGATTCCTCGCTTATCTTAATGACAACCATTCCTCGGTTGTTGGTATAAATTTGGACTTCGGCCGAGTCAGAATCAGGGTTACCACTATAAAATTCTACGGGAATGGGCTCAGTTTCTAGTACTTCACCGCTAACTTCAGTAGCAGCATCAATTACCCAAGATGCAATAGAGCCAGCCTGATCGGAAGTGAAAATTATTTCTGGATCTTCTTCTCCAGGATAATTCCATTCCTGGCAAATCGATATTTCTCCGTTCTCTTTCGTGGAGACTTTTATCGGGTGCATTCTCTTTTCCATATGATCTCTACTTGTATGCCTAACAGTAAATTCAAAAGCCTAGGGCTTTATAACACTTTGGCCTTATAACACAGGAGAACGCAAAGTCATCATTTGGCTGGAAGCCTTTAGTAATAGGGGCTTTCGTGTATTTTGAAGGGTTTTCTATTGGGGACAAAACAAGCCACCTCCTGTGTTGAATGACAAATCCTATGGCCCATTGAATATAATCCATAAAATATAAAAATCAATAGGTTAGCGGAATTTCTACAATGTTATAAAGCCTATGGCTTCTGAAAAAGGGAGTTGGAAGAAAGGGGGGAGGAGAAAAAGAGGCGCACTTATTTTGGAGCGAAAGGAAAACTAGTGACCTATCTAGCCGTTCCTATATATTCAGGACATCCACAAACAATGTCAGGCGCTGCCCGGGCTTAAGGTATTTTTTAGGGTTAAGTTTGTTCCATGCCAGGATATCGTTAATTTTAATATCGAACTTGCTGGCGATACGGGAGAGGGAATCACCCCGGCGTACTTTGTATCTCAACTTCTTAAGGCTAGCTGAAGATGTCGCGTTAACATTAGCCTGTACTTTAAGTTTTTGGCCTAATTTAAGCGGTGACTTCACATCCAGATTATTCCACTTGGCAATGTTTCTTACGCTCACTTTTTTATTTTTTGCAATCTTCCACAAAGAGTCACCAGGCTTAACCGTATAGATACTCATTGCACCCACAAGTGGGCTGTCAAAGCCGGTACCAGGAATTTTCAGTTTCTGGCCAATACGCAGGAAGTTACTTCTTAAACCATTGGTTTTGCGCAAGTGCTTGACCGGTACTTGGTATCGTTGGGCAATGGTCGATAGGGAGTCACCGGATTTAACCTTGTATTGTTTAATCGGTGTCCATTGATTGCGAGGTGTACTGGCTAGAGAATTCTGGAATTTATTCACTGTGTGGATTGGCAAGAAAATATGCTGTGGCCCTTCTGGATGGGTAACCCAACGGTTGTAACCAGCATTCAGTTTATGCAGTTCCTTGGTTTTCATGCCTGCCATTCCTGCCGCTTTAGATAGGTCTATCTGCTCGGATATGGCAACTTTTGTAAAGTAGGGCTTGTCTGCAACATCTGGAAGCGTAATACCATGTTCTTGTGGGTTGGCAATAATGCGTGATATGGCTAAGAGTTGAGGTACGTAAGCACGGGTTTCACGGGGCAGTTTCAATGACCAAAAATCAGCAGGCTTGCCTGCTTTTTTATTTCGCTTAATTGCTCTTCTTACGGTGCCTTCGCCCGAGTTATAAGCGGCAAGAGCTAGTAGCCAGTCGCCATCAAAATATTTATTTAAGTATTTCAGGTATTTTATGGCTGCTTCTGTTGAAGCAACGGGGTCTCTACGGCCGTCATACCACCAGTCTCTTTGCAGGCCAAAGCGTTTTCCTGTGCCTGGAATAAACTGCCAAAGGCCGGAGGCATGGCTGTGGGAGTAGGCGAGTGGATCAAAGGCGCTTTCTACGGCAGGCAGCAACGCCAGTTCCAGCGGCATATCATTCGCTTCTAATTCACCAATAATGTGATGAAGGAAGGGCTGCCCCCGTGAAATTACACGGTCGATATAGCTTTGGCTGTTTTTATACCAGTTGACTTGTTTTTCTATGCCAGAGTTATTGTAGTGTTGCCCTAACTGAAGGCCATTTCTTAGTCGTGGCCATAAGTCTGAGGTCTCAGTACTTTTTAGTGAATTAGTTGTTGGATAAGGTTTTTTAGCAGCAATACGCTTTTTAGTCTTTAGCTGTGTTACTTTTTGTTGGGTGCTGTATTTTCTATTGTTACGAGAGTGCTTTTGCAGACCTACATCCTGTTCAATAGAAGCCTGTTGAGTAACACTTTGTGGTTGGTGTGTTGTTTGAACTTGTTTTGATGATTGGCTACTACAGCCATAAATAAGTGTTAGACCAAGTGCAATGACAATTTTGATGGCGATTGCTTTTGTTTTTATATTTCTTCTTATATTTGTTATCGGCATCGTTGTTTTTAACACTTAATGATAATTTAGTTTTAAGGCTTGGCTTGGGTACGTGCGTGCCAAGGTATTTGACCGGTGAAGAATTGTACTGGCCAGCCCCTTCATGATCAATTTATGACAGGGAATAAAAAGGTTTGATGTGATGAAGTGAACAGTTTTTGTTCAATCTATGGCAGGCGACGCTATTAGTGTGAAGAGTGTCGAATAATACTGGTGTTTAGACCTTGTTAGTCGTGATTAAAAGCTGTCTTTCCATTGGCGAATTAAGGCAAATGCTTCTGCCTCAGTAGATACCTTACATTGGCCATAGTTTTCTGCGGCTTCTTTAATTGAAAGCTGGTTGGAGCGCATAAAGGGGTTTGTTGCTAATTCCAGCTCTAATGTTGAGGGAATGGTTGGCTTATTTTCAGCACGGGTCTTGGATATATCCTGGGCCCGTTGTTGTAAATCACTGTTATCGGGTTCAACAGCTAAAGCAAAACGGGTATTGGCTTCCGTGTATTCATGGGCGCAGTACAGCTTGGTTTTTGGTGGAAGTGAAGCAAGCTGAGAAAGGGATTGCCACATCTGTTCAGGGCTGCCTTCAAATAAGCGGCCACAGCCGTTAGCAAATATGGTATCGCCCAAAAAGACCAATGGCTCACTGGCTGTGTAGTATGCGATATGGTCCAGGGTATGACCGGGGATTTCGATAACGTTAAATGAGGTGCCTGCAACGTCTAATGTATCGCCATCAACCATTATTTCCGTTGCTTGGGTGATACCTTTTGGGCCATAAACTGGCACTGGATATTGGGTGAGTAACTGCTCAATGCCGCCCACATGATCATTGTGGTGGTGGGTTATTAAGATACCTTCTAAGGTTAAACCCAAATCTTTGAGTGCTTCCAGCACGGGCTTGGCATCACCGGGGTCAACAACATAGGCATCGCTACTTCCCTGTTGGTGAAAAAGCCATATATAGTTATCAGTAAAGGCTGGAATGGTGTGAACAATAATAGGCATCATGGATATCGGTAGTATTGAATGTATACCTTTATAATAAACTACTCGGCTGGTGTAGTATAAGTTTTCCAGGGTACCTCTAAAAACGCACTTTTTTAGCGGTAGCGGTGTCAGTCCCGTACTCGAATCCTCATGTATTTCATATACACTGCGGTTCTCCGTGCGGTACTTCCTTGCTACCACAAAAAAATCACTGTTTTTAGAGGCACCCTTCAGTGTTTTACAAACTATTTTCTATACTTTTATTTAGTTAATCTTGGTATTTAATTTGATGGTGTTGGGCGTAAATGCGTAACTTGTTCCGAAAAGCGACTCAATATTTCGATGCAAAGCATCGAATTGCGCCTTTATCTTGTTCTCAGGCTTCCATCGAAAACTGGTTTAACGGTAATTATGGCCAATATTTACTGCGCCATGAGCAAGAGGGGCTGTCCTATGTAATGCCTGATACAGGTGCACATAGAATGATGTACTTAGGGGTGACCTCCCGACAGCAGTTGCCTGAACAATATAATCATTTACATTGTTTTTCACTGGGAGCGTCTTCGGAAAATGTTGGTGACACTACAGCAGTAGCAGATTTTGATGCGTTGCCACTTCCTTCTGAAACGGTGGATACCGTATTACTGCACCATGCCCTTGAGTTTTCTGTTTCACCCCATGAGGTGCTGAAAGAAGCATCGAGAGTGCTAAAACCCTGCGGCCATATGGTTTTGGTGGTGATGAATCCTTACAGCGCCTTTGGCTTAACAAAATGGCCCGCACGATTGTTCTCATCACAGGCCGTATGGCGACATCACAGCTTGCGTTATGGGCGTATGCTTGATTGGTTGAGATTGCTTAATGTGCAACCAGTGAGAGCGGTTTCAGGTTGTTTTTCATGGCCAAGTCGATGGAGAAGTGAAGAAAACAAACAGGGTTTTATGGATAGATTGGGGCAAAAATATAAGATGCCCGGTGGTGCTTACTACATCGTAGTGGCAAAGAAATACGTTGCCAGGCCTACTTTGTCTGAACCAAGGAAATGGAAATCAATTCGTATACCGGCTGCGCCCGCTATTGAGAGAAATGGTATTCAGCAGGCGGTCTTTAGGGATAGAGGGTTTAGGGATAGGGAGTTTAGGGGTAAGAAAGCCCATAGGGAAAATGACCAAGCCTCTTATGATCAAGAAGCTCGTATGGATTTGACTGATACTCAATCGGTAGAAGTTAACGTTAAGACCAAACAAGATAATAAGTTAACAGGTAGTATCCTAGAAGATTGATATTAATTATTGGGGAACGATATTGAAAGATTTGGAAATTTTTACTGATGGAGCATGTCGCGGTAATCCTGGGCCGGGTGGCTGGGGAGCACTATTGCGTTGTGACGGTAAGGAAAAAACACTCTATGGTGGTGAGTCAGAAACGACTAATAATCGTATGGAACTCACGGCAGCTATAGAAGCATTGGCGGCACTAAAGCAGCCTTGTAATGTTGTCCTCACCACAGATTCTGAATATGTTCGCCAAGGTATTACCAGCTGGCTTGAAAATTGGAAGAAGCGAGGCTGGAAAACAGCAAGCAAAAAGCCAGTAAAGAATGTGGATTTATGGCAACGTTTGGAAGCTGAGGCCGCGCATCATCAGGTGGAGTGGCATTGGGTGAAAGGACATAGTGGTCATAGGGAAAATGAAATTGCAGACCAGTTGGCCAACAAAGGTATAGATGAGCTATAGAGCGAATCTGTAACTCAGACTGATGTTAGTAAATTTGAATATGGGCTAAAAAAAGAGAATTTAGGGGATATGGTTAGACAGGTTGTACTGGATACAGAAACTACTGGATTGGAAACTAGTCAGGATCACCGAATCATTGAGATTGGGTGTGTCGAGGTGGTCAATCGACGTTTAACCGGGCGTCACTATCACCAGTATATTAACCCCGAGCGTGAGATCGATCAGGGTGCTATGGAGGTCCATGGTATTACCAAC
>JAJFKD010000180.1 GCA_021773405.1 Porticoccus sp. | reverse complement strand
CATACTGGGTTGCCCACCCTTTGTGAATATTTTTATCGTTATTCAGTTTCAACGGTTAACAAATCACCTAGCTGGCGAATTTGAATTGCATCAATACCTGAGCCGGCTAATGCATCGGAGATGACTACAAGCCTGTCTTCTGGAGAGAATTCAGGGCGTTCAATCAGAATTTTTGCAGCTTTTGCCAGGGTTTTCTCTGGGTCATCACTAAAGTTAATTCTGAAGCTCAGAACATTTCGGCTCATAACTAGCTGTCGTCGTGTTCTGCTGTCGTTGGTAAAAGCACAAATAATTGGTGTTTGAGGGTGGCAGTTAGTCACATAGTTAGCCATGCGTCCGCGCCTGGTAGGTACAATGATAGCCTTGGCATTAATTGATTCTGCCAGTTTTACCGCAGCAGCTGCGATTTCTTCTTTATCATTTTTCAGTTCGAGGTCTTTGGTAAATTGCAGGCCAGGACTATGTTCAATGGAGCCGGCGATTCGTGCGAGTATTTCTACACACTTGATAGGGTATTTGCCAATGGTGGTTTCACCCGACAGCATAATGGCATCGGCCTCTTCATAAACGGCGTTAGCAACATCGGTCACTTCTGCACGAGTAGGAATGGGGTTTTCGATCATGGACTCGAGCATGTGTGTTGCCACAATCACGCGTTTGCCACGCTGGGCGCAAAGGCGAATAATCCGACGCTGAACTCTTGGAAGTTTTTCGATGGCAATCTCTACACCGAGGTCACCTCGAGCAACCATTACGCCATCGGAAACATCAACAATATCACTGATATTTTTAACACCTTCCTGATCTTCAATTTTGGAGATAATTTTTATTTTGTCTGCTTTTTCGCCAAGTAGTTTGCGGAGTTGGTGAATATCTTCTGCATCTCGAACAAAAGATAGGGCAATAAAGTCCACTTCCTGTTCCATGGCAAATTCGATATCGCGTTTGTCTTTTTCCGTAATAGCGGGGAGGTTAACCCGGATGCCTGGTAAATTAACGTGACGTTTACTTTTTAAGACGCCGCCATCGATAACCTTACACTGCATAACTCGGTCTTCTTTACTCAGAATTTCTAAGTTAATCAAACCATTATCTACAGTGATCATGTCGCCGACTTGTACGTCATTAATTAGATCTTCGTAATTGATACGAATAGAGCTGGCTTCAACATCGTCTTCACCTCGGGCAACAACAGAAATAACATCACCTTTTTTCAGGTTTAGCTCTTGCTTGATGTCACCTGTACGGATTTCTGGCCCCTGGGTATCCATTAAAATAGCAATAGGGTGGCTTTGTTTTTTGTTGAGTGTGCGTACCGCTTTAATTACTTTGGCATGTGATTCATGGTCTCCGTGAGACATATTCAAACGCACCACATTCATGCCTGCTTCGGCAAGTTTTTCCAGCATGTCAAATGATTCAGTAACAGGCCCAATGGTGCAGATGATCTTGGTTTTTCTCATAGCGGTACTTCTTATAAATAATATTATGAATTGTGGCGAATAATTAAAAATGTGTATTTGAGTTAATACGTATTTTATATTTCAGCTTAATGATCTTTATTGGGATAGATGACGGTCTTATCTGTCACGATTGCTTGTAAAGCAATATCCCAAGGCTGGTGCGCAATCTTACCAGTTTCCTGGCAACTTTGGGCTAACCCAATGAGTCGAGTAAACTTTTTTTGTTGGGCGAGGGTTCTGTCATAAAAACCACCGCCCATGCCCAACCTGTTTCCATTGTGGTCAAATGCAACCAAGGGGAGCAGGATCAAATCAATGCCCAGGGGTGGCACAATCTTGGCTGATTTTAGGCTGGGCTCTTTGATACCAAATCGATTTATCAGTAATGGATCTCCATTTTGATATTCAGCAAAGTACAACCGGTTTTGTTTTAGAGGGTGGAGTACAGGCAAATAACATTGTTTTCCCGCCGCTTCTGCAATGCCCATGGCGATAGATGGATCTATTTCCCCGTCATTAGCTAGATAAAAAGCAATGCGTTTACTGTGACAAAATGCAGGCAAATTCGATAATTGCTGAGCAAGCCCAATACTTGCCTTTGATTGTTGTTGTTCAGAAAGAGAACGCCTGCGTTCTCGCATTAATTGGCGTATGGCATTGCTGTCCATAATTATTTTAAAAACTGTAATCCAAAAAGCTCTCGCTTAAAGAGTAATGGCCCAAATAACTAGGATAGAAATTGGGTGATACCTTTTTTGGTAAATATGTCCCCGGGAATACCGCTATCAACTTGGCCTTGAACCCAATGGTTCAAGGTGGAGGGTTCAGCGATACATTAGGCTTTCCGTCATGCGGACATGCACACCGCACCGGCTTGGACCTTCCAGGTTACAGATTATCGGCTCGAGGACTTATCGATTGGCGAATATCCCAGGGCATAGAATGTATTATAACCTAGGGTCTGTTGATAAGTCATAGCCCCCTCTGTTGGTAGTTAAAAAAGCGCCAATTTAGGCGCGAGGAGTGTAGTTTGGTTATTCCAAATGAATGACGAGCAACACTAAGTGGCACTTTTTTTACCCCAACCCTAAGGGCCAGGTCTGTTTTTGCGCCCCACTACGTTGGAATTCGCTCATTTAGAATGACTAAACCACGCTTATTCCGTCTTGTTGGGCACAAAAACAGATCCAGGCAGTGGTGGCTATGAGTTATGAACAGACCCTAAGATGGGCTTAAAAAGCGGTGGATTGCTCCAAACTGTGAAGCGCTGTAGAAATTTTCTTGTCCAGGCGAGTGATGAGGTCGTTGGACGCACCCTGATTTTCCTTTTGATCTTCCAGCTTAGCAAGCTCATAGGTGAGGTTGAGTGCGGCCATAACAGCAATGCGTTCCAGGCCAATAACACTGCCACTGTTACGGATAGCACGCATTTGCTCATCCAAGGCTTTAGCTGAATCAAGCAGTGCATGACGTTCTTCTGGAGGGCAGCTGACCTGGTACTCCTTATCAAGAATGCGGATATTGACAGTTTGCTGGCTCATGTATTCAACCTTCAGTATTGAGGTTTTTTAGCCTCACAATCATATGCTCAACCCGATTACGGGCCATTTCGCTTTTTTCCAGTAATTTACTGCGTTCTTTTAGCAGGCTGGCTTCACGCTCACGCAATGACTCATTGTCTTTTTGTAGGCGTGCACAAAGGTTGATCAGGCGATCAATCTGTTGCTCAATATTGTTTATATCATCTGACATGTGTTTGGCCGATGGAGACTCTCAAACCCAACTATAATTGTGTGGTCATAGATTGGTCAACAATCTTGAGGTAATTTCGAGGAATATTAGCTAGCTTATTGCCCAAAAGGAGTTTTTTTAATACGTCTTTTATGCGGTATCAACGTGATTCTGCATGCTGCGTGCTTGGGGGGGTGAACGGTGATAGGATGGTCTTTTAGCTGACAATGGAAACAGAAGTAGTCGTGAATTTTGATGATATTGCGGATGCATTTATCCGTGCCAATATGTCGGGTAGCCCTGCAGAGTTGCATGGATTGTTATGTGGCAGGGTGAGTGGAGGTGAGCACTTATCTGAAGAAGATTTGGTCTCTACAGTAGCTGAATTCCTCGATGTGCCACCCGAAAGAGTAGAAGACTTTGGTGATATGTTGCCTGATTTGTATCAGTTTACCTACGGGCAAATATGCAGCAGTGGTTTTGAATTTGTTCCTTTACTTCCCGATGATGATTTTTCTTTAAATGAACGATTAGCCTCACTGGGTGAATGGTGTCAGGGCTTTTTGTTTGGGCTGGGTAACTCAGGTTTATCTGTTGAAACTGAACTCACGGGTGATATTGCCGATGCACTGGGTGATTTGGCTTCTATTTCTCACGTTAGCGCCATTGATGATGATAATGAAGAGGAAGATGATGAAGTCAGCTATACCGAACTCGTTGAATATGTGAGAGTAGCGGTTTTACTTATTCATGCAGAATTGAATGCCACTGAAGACAATAGCTCCAGAACTATCCATTAATTATTCCAATTACTTCATCGTTTAGGATTTGAGAGTTCAAAAAAGTAGAATGATAAGCAAGCAGGAATTTACCCGCCGTAGGCAAAAGCTGATGGAGCTGATGGCCGATAACAGTATCGCCATTCTAACTGCTGCTCCAGAACAAACCAGAAACCGAGATATTCATTACCCCTATCGCCAGGACAGTGATTTATTCTATCTCACCGGCTTTCCCGAACCTGAAGCCGTATTGGTTTTGGTGCCAGGTCGGGAACATGGCGAATGTTTAATTTTTTGCCGAGATAGAAATATCGAGAGAGAAATTTGGGATGGCTATCGTGCCGGCCCAGAGGGCGCCTGTGAAAAATACGGTGCAGATGATGCCTTCCCTATTGATGATATCGATGAGATTTTACCGGGGCTGTTAGAGGGACGAGACCGTGTTTACTACGCTATGGGTAAGGACCTCACCTTTGATCGCCATTTAATGGACTGGGTCAATACTATTCGTGGAAGAGCACGCGCCGGTGCAACTCCCCCAGGTGAATTTGTTGACCTTGATCACCTGCTTCATGAATTAAGATTGTTCAAAAGTGCTGCAGAACTGAAAATTATGCGTGAGGCCGGGAAAATCTCCACCAGAGCCCATTGCCGAGCCATGCAGATATGTAAACCGGGCATGTATGAATATCAGCTCCAGGCAGAAATTGAACATGAATTTGCTATGGCTGGTGCGCGTTTCCCAGCCTATGGAAGTATTGTGGGGAGTGGTGAAAACGGGTGTATCCTTCATTATGTAGAAAACAGTGCCAAGCTCAAAGATGGTGATCTTGTCTTGATTGATGCGGGTTGTGAGCTACAGCATTATGCTGCCGATATCACCCGAACCTTCCCTGTTAATGGCAAATATAGCGCTGAGCAAAAAGCCATTTACGATGTGGTTTTGGAAGCACAGCTAGCAGGTATTAAAGCCTGCGCTAAAGATAATCACTGGGATGAGCCACACCAAGTGACAGTTCAAGTGATTACTGAAGGATTGCGCGAGCTGGGCTTACTGGATGGAGAGCTTAACGAGCTGATAGAAACAAAAGCCTATCGGTACTTCTATATGCATCGGGCTGGCCATTGGTTGGGCATGGATGTTCATGACGTGGGTGATTATAAAATTGATGATGAGTGGCGATTACTTGAAAAAGGTATGGTCATGACCGTAGAGCCAGGTATTTATATCTCGCCAGACAATAAGGATGTCCATAAACGTTGGCGGGGTATTGGCATACGTATCGAAGATGATGTGTTGGTGACGGCCAAAGGCCCCGAGGTTTTGACCAGTGATGCTCCCAAAGCGACGGCGGACATCGAAGCGCTAATGTCAGAAAATACACCAAAAAATAGCTAAGCGATATTAGAAACTATATGTCTGAGCAACCTAAAGAAGAACTAGCAACAAGCCAGCAGGCAGATGTCACCATCGTTGGCGGTGGCATGGTCGGAGCGAGTTTGGCTTTATTGTTATCTTCCTTGAACCTGGGTTGGCGAATACAGGTTGTTGAGGCTTTTCCTGTTAGTGCTGCATCACCCGATTTATTGCAGCCAAGTTTTGATGCACGTTCTACCGCGCTTTCCCATAGCAGTCGTGAGATTTTTGAAATATTAGGCCTATGGGAAACATTAAATACACGCCTTGCAGACATTAGGGATGTTCATGTATCAGACCGTGGTCATATAGGCAGTGCTCGTTTACGCGCAGAAGAACAAAATTTACCCGCACTAGGTTATGTGGTTGAAAACCAATGGCTTGGTTCGGTCTTGATGGAAGCATTACAGCAAACTGATGATGTAGAAATTATTGCGCCAGCAACTGTAGAGGACGTCAGTCCAGTCCAGGGTGGGATGGAGTTGTGTTTATCTACAGGTTTGGATATCACAACAAAACTATTAGTCATTGCCGATGGAGCGCAATCTAATACTCGAGAGAAATTAGGTATTGATGCAACCACCAAAGATTATGGGCAGGTTGCAGTCGTAGCCAATGTTTCTTTATCCCAAAGTCACAACAATATTGCCTATGAACGTTTTACCGATTCTGGTCCTATGGCACTGTTACCCCTATTACCCATAAAGGAAGTGCCTTTGGGTAATAAGCATCGCTCGGCTTTGGTGTGGACGTTACCTCCTGAGCGTGCAGAAGAAGTTATTGCTGCTTCAGAATCAGAGTTCCTCTCCCTATTGCAAGATCGCTTTGGCCACAGGTTAGGGCAATTTAAGCATGTTGGTACTCGCCATAGTTACCCCATTCGATTAATCACAAGTAATGAGCAGGTACGCAGTAATATGGTTGTTGTCGGGAATGCTGCACATTCTTTACATCCTGTGGCGGGCCAAGGGTTTAACCTGGCGCTGCGAGATGTTGCAGTACTAGCCAATGAATTAGCACAAGCTGCTGATAAGGGATCAGAGCTGGGCGAACTAAAGGTTTTGCAGGGCTACCTTGAAAAGCAGCAGATGGATCAGAAGCAAACCATCTTGCTCAGTGATTTGCTGCCTAAAGTGTTTGCCATTGGTGCTGCTCCTGTTGCTTTGGTCCGTAACCTGGGGTTGCTGGCACTAGATGCCGTTCCACTATTTCGCCATCAGTTTGCCCGGTTAGGTATGGGGTTAGAAACTAAGGGCACCTCGTTAGATAAGTCTTTATCTAATAATCGGCCCCAGAAGGTAAGTCAGCATGGCTAATCAGCAATACGATGTAGTGATTGCTGGCGCCGGTATGGTGGGCGCTGCTTTTGCTGCGCTTTTAGCTACTAAAGAACTGGCTACAAAAGAGCAGGGAAAATGCCTTCGTATTGCCATACTTGAAGCGCGCCCTTTTCAAATGCCAGACCTTTCAGAACACTTTGACCCTCGAGTTGTTGCCCTGACGGAACCCTCACGCCAGTTATTGGAAGATGTGGGTGTCTGGTCTCAAATTGCCAATCGACGTGCCTGTGCATATCAGCGCATGGAAGTTTGGGAGTCTGATGGTACCGGACATATTGAGTTTGATTGTGCAGAAGTACGTCAACCGAGTCTGGGCCATATTGTTGAAAATGCTTTAATTGTTGATAGCTTGTTACAGAAAATAGAGACGTTGGATAATGTGGATTTACTCTGTCCCGTCAAGCTAACGGATTTGGAAACCACAAAAGATGGCGTCGTTATTTCATTGGAAGACGGTTCTGTCATTACTACAAAATTGTTAGCTGCTGCCGATGGCGCACAATCAAAAGTGCGAGAACTTTGTGGCTTGCAGCTCAGGCAGTGGGACTATGGCCACCATGCCATTGTTACCACGATCACAACGGAAAATGAGCACAACTTTACCGCCAGACAGCGGTTTCTTCCCGATGGACCCCTAGCATTTTTGCCCCTTGAAACAGAACAAGGCGATTGCCATCAGTGTTCCATTGTTTGGTCACAGCAGGAAGAAGTGGCAGAGTCATTAATGGCTTTAGACGACAATGAGTTTTGTGCAGCACTCGAGCAAGCTGGTAGTCATTGTTTGGGAAAAATAGTCGCGATTGATAAACGCTATAAAATTCCGTTGAAGCAGCGTCATGCGGTTGATTATGTAGTTCCGGGTATTGCGTTGATGGGAGATGCTGCCCACACCATCCACCCATTGGCTGGTCAGGGGGTTAACCTGGGTTTTCAGGATGTCATCACATTAGTGGAAGAAGTTGAGCGGGCTGTTGGTCGAGGGTTATCTCCCGGTGATATGTGGGCTCTTGGACGATATCAGCGCCGTCGCAAGCCACACAATCTCGGCACAATGGCAGTGATGGAAGGCTTTAAGCGGTTATTTGAAGATCAGCCGTTACCCGTTCGACTTCTCAGAAATGATGGCATGAGTACAATCAATCGACTGGGGCCAGTTAAAAATTTACTGGTTCGCCAGGCGATGGGCTTGTAAATTAAGGGTTTAGGCTAATTCTACTCTTTAGTTTAAGATCGATCGGGTTTAGAATTCGCGGCAGTTTCAAATGATGCTGTTTTAAGCATCAAATTTAAGTACGAAGGGTGAGGAACAACAATGAACGCAACTCCGTCTAATTTGAAGTATGCCGCCACCCATGAGTGGGCGCGGGATGAAGGTGATGGCACTGTAACAGTTGGCATTAGTGATCATGCTCAAGAAAGCCTAGGTGATGTCGTTTATGTTGAACAGCCTGAAGTAGGTTCAACGGTCACAGGTGGAGAAGAGGCCGGTGTGGTTGAGTCCGTGAAAGCCGCTTCAGATATTTATTCTCCGGTTTCAGGAGAAGTCATCGCAGTCAATGAATTGCTAGAAGACGCACCAGAGACCATTAATGGTTCACCCTATGATGACGGTTGGTTCTTCAAAGTAAAAATGTCTGATCCTTCTGAATTAGAAGGTTTGTTAGACGCAGCAGCCTATGAAGCCGTTGCTGAAAATGAATAACTAAAAGCTTCTTATAGATCAAACTAGGGCTGCTATTAAAGGCAGCCTTTTTTATTTGTGGCCGCGCAAAAGTGGCAGTATAAAAATCCTATGTTTGAGGAAACATTATGCCTGATAACACCACCGTTAAAGCAGTAGGATCACTTCGTTTAAAGAAGGGTGCAGATCGCCGATTACGTTCGGGCCATTTGTGGATCTACAGCAATGAGGTGGATGTTGCTACAACGCCCTTGAAAACACTTTCCGCAGGTAGTGAAGTTGTGGTTGAAGATGCCACTGGTAAGTTTGTAGCTATGGCTGTGGTAAATCCAGCGAGTCTTATTTGTGCCAGACTTTATAGTCGTGAAAAGAGCGGCCACTTAGGTAAGCCGTTAATTGTTAATCGATTAAAGCAAGCCCTCCAATTTCGTGAGTCTTATTTTTCAAAACCATTTTACCGAACTTTTTTTGGTGATTCGGATTTACTGCCGGGATTGGTGGTTGATCGTTTTGGTGATTATCTTTCAGTGCAATTAACCACCGCTGCTTTGGACCAACGACGCAATGATGTCATCGCTGCATTGGATGAAGTGTTTTCACCCAAAGGTATTGTTTTCAGAAACCAGGGGCCGTTCCGTCAAATGGAAGGTTTACCTGAAAGTGTTGAAGTGGCTGCCGGTGATGTACCAGAATTAGTCGAGCTGGAAGAAAATAATACCCGCTTTCTTGCGCCGGTAATGACAGGCCAAAAAACGGGTTGGTTTTATGATCATCGAATCAATCGCCAGCAATTACAAAAACTCTCTAAAGGTAAAACAGTATTAGATGTTTACAGTTATGTCGGGGGTTGGGGTGTTCAGGCTGCAACAGCCGGTGCCAAATCGGTAACCTGTGTTGATGTTTCGGGTGACGCGTTGGATTTAGCGCAACAAAATGCTGAATTGAATGACTACAAAGGCCAGTTCTCTTGTTTACAGGGCAAGGCTAATGACATTATGAAATTATTAATTGATGCCGGGCAAACATTTGATGTTGTTGCTTTAGACCCGCCAGCATTTATTAAGCGGAAAAAAGATCAGCGCCAGGGTGAAAAGGCCTACCACCAAGCCAACCAATTAGCCTTAAGGCTTTTAGCGCCAGGCGGCACATTAATCTCAGCTTCCTGCTCCATGCACTTGCCACAGCAAACCCTAATGGATGTGGTGAAAACCGCTGCTGCACATCGACATCGTCAGTTGCAGGTGTTTTCGATTGGTGGGCAGGGGCCGGATCACCCGATTCACCCGGCAATACCGGAAACCAATTATTTAAAAGCCATTTTTGCGCGGGATGTTCAGTCTTAGGTGGGAAGGTGGTTGTTCTCAGTAGAAAATCATAAAAAACGCTGATTTTTCTGTAAATAAGCGTATGTTAAATAGTCTGAGGTTTCAGCCTGTTAGTTTAAGTTTAGAGGTAAAAAGAATGATCAATGTCAGTGAAAGAATAGAAGAAATCAAATTATTAAACCAATTCAACCTCGATTCTCGAGCCAATGGTATTAAGGTCCATAGCCATGAAGCCGCACCTGAAGTTGTCGCCGCCGCTGAGCGACTTTTTAACAAAGGTTTAACGGATCATGTGGATGGGGGTTATCTAACAGAATTGGGTGTCGAGGCTGCCACCCATGCACAAAGCTTAATGAGATTGCTGGCTGGCTAGTTAGGACACTACTGGTTGAGAGCGCTACTAATTTATAGAACGCTATCGAACAGCTCCAGTTTAGGTGGCCCTGCATAAATATTTTCGGAAGTTTTTCCCGCCCCTGCATGGGCTTTGCGAAAGGCTTCCGAGTGGGTCCAGTCCTCAAAAACAGCCTTGCTTTCCCATACTGAGTGCGAGGTAAACAAAGTGATGCCACCTTCTGTTTTTCCTCGCAGTAAATTAAATGATTTAAACCCAGGTACCTCATCCAAAAAAGAATCACGGCTGCGCCAAATCTCAATAAAATCCTCTTCCCGCCCTTCATTCACTTGAAAGCGGTTCATGGCTAAATACATGCTGTCATCCTATGGGTTGATAATTAAGGCCAGAGATTATCGAGTAGTGGTATTTAATAGCAAGAGTAGTTTTAATGGATAGAGAATTTTTTCAAGTGGGCATAGTCCATGAGTGGTGACGATGAAAGACTGTAACCAGTGTGGTAAGTGCTGTATCAAATACAGCAATGGAGGTTTGTCGGCATCGCAAAGTGAAATCGAATTATGGGAAATTTTTAAGCCCGATATTTACCAATACGTCAGTAATGGAAAAATCTGGGTGGACCCAAAAACAGGTGAGAAAATTGAGCGTTGCCCCTGGTTGAGAAAAGAACCCAATCAAGAAAAGTACACCTGCGATATTTATCAAGACCGCCCTGAAGATTGCAGGCTCTATCCTACTAATATTGAAGAAATGGAAAGGGATGAATGTGAAATGTTAGAGCCAGGTGATTTAAAAGATAAAAAGCAGGCACAGATAAACCTAGATAAATTTATGGAGGATAGCCGGCCTGCTTGTGAGTAGTTATATGAGTAGGAATAAATTTAAATATTGAATTTACCGGTAGGCCCTTTTTGCTAATACAGCGACCGTTAGCATTACTGCTCCAATAATAAAAACAGGTGCTAAGTTGCCACCAGCATCCGCCAAAGCAGTCTTACCACCGAATAAATCATTAAACAAAAAAGTATCTTTTAATGCGCCATAGCTGAGCGTAAACAAGCCTGCGCCGACCAAGCCGCCTAGTACAAATACCCAAGCATCTTTGCGGCCAGCACCGGAGGCAACGATTCCTGTTCCTGGGCAATAGCCCGACACAGCCCAACCTATTCCAAGCAATCCGCCGCCAATAATTACACCGGTATACATGGATTTAATTTTAATATGGCCTGCGTCGAATAACCCCAATGACAACCCAAGAAACAATAGGCCAGAAGAAAGGCCCACGGCCAACAGAATTGCTTTCATCAAATGAAGATCAGTGAGGGTGAGCATGCCGATAATTTTTTGAGGGTCGGCAGCACCGATACGCTGAAGTACAAACCCGAATAAGCCGCCCAATAAAATAGCCAACACAATACTCATTGGTCATTACCTCCCTTGCGGTAGAGCAAAATAGCCGTGGGTACAGCCAGAGCAAAGGCGGCTGCAGCAAACAGATAGCCACTAACAGCAGTTTGCATCATCCCGCTCATCATATGCCCGCTAGTGCATCCGCCGGCCAAGCGTGCACCGTAGAGAACAAGTATCCCGCCGATAAAAGTTAAGCAAAAGCGAAGTGGGGTATTGCCACTAAAACGACTGCGATGAAAAATGGGGAGCTGCTCAGCTTTTCTTGATTGAGTTTTTGCGGCCAGCCAGCCTCCAGCGATCATGCTTATTACAAAAATAAAACCATAATTCACTGGGTTGGCGACAGCCTTGGCATATTTTCCACCGGATTTATTCAGGTAGGAATTCGTACTGCTGTAACCACTTTTACTGGTCTCATCTGCTGTGACTAATTCAGGGTTGATCGCATTAGCTAAAATGCCATCAAAAATAACAAATTGAGTCGATACCCCAATGGGCTTCACCAGCACAATGGCTAATAAAAAGCTGGCCGCCAATGCAAAGCCACTGTAATACCAATTCCAATAAAGTGAACTTTGATTATTGGTTTTCAATGCCGTTACCTTTTTCAACGTAGCTACCCTAGCTACTTTTTTTCAGGGGGCAGGTGCTTAATCCCAATATTTTATAAAGCGGGCAGAAACCCAGTAGTCCAGTTAGTAATGGTACAAGCCCGACTAACCCCCATAAGGTTTGTGGCCCGATAACACATAAGCTTAGTACTGCTAGCCCAACGATCACCCGTAGAATACGGTCCAGAGTTCCTTCATTTTTCATTACAGTCTCCTATCAAATTTATTTAACTTAATGCCAATTAACTAAGCGCTAAAAAGGTTTAAGAATCATCGTTAGGGGAAAGTTTAAAAAGAATACTGTTGGTTCTCAGTGACTAAGTCACCGAGAGGGTCAAGTTTTTGCTGAAAAAGGAGAGAAGAGAGAGGTTTTCTGATTTAAATCAAATGGTGCAGGGCTGTTCTATCAAGTAATTCAATACTACCTCGATCCAGTTTCACAAAACCCTGTGCCTCAAAGCGTTTTAAATGCCGGCTGACCACCTCACGGGCAGAGCCAATTTCTGATGCGATGTCCTGATGTGTGACCCCAACCGGATTACAGGGTTGAAGTAACAAGTATTTAGCCAGCCGTTGCTCCAGAGTTTCCAATGCAAGCTTCTCGATGGTTTCTATTAAGCTGCCAATACGTTGGCCAAAGTTCTCAAAGACCTGATGACGGAATTCTGTCGAGCTTTCCATTAACTCATCAAAGCGGCTTTTTGGCATGATTCGCACCGATAGCTCCGATTCAGCGATAGCTTCAGCCGGAAAACGCTTGTCACCCAACAGGCAGGTAGTCGTTAATACACAGATCTTTCCCGGAGCAACATGGTAAAGCACTACCTCTCGGCCATTGGCCGAGCGGGCAAATATTTTCACAGAGCCTGAAACCAGTAAAAAATAATTCTGGCATTCATCACC
This sequence comes from Porticoccus sp., assembly GCA_021773405.1. Lineage (GTDB taxonomy): Bacteria > Pseudomonadota > Gammaproteobacteria > Pseudomonadales > Porticoccaceae > Porticoccus. The sequence continues at coordinate 1,268 of JAJFKD010000180.1, read as the reverse complement.
CTGATGAAGGATTTGCGTTCCAGCAGGAACCTGTTGCAAAGGGTAGTTGTTAAAATAATTCTCGAGTGACACTGATAACTCCAAAAGAAATTTTTTTTATTATATAAGTAATAAATTTACGATGTTTTTAGTGGAAGGGATTGGTATGCAGTTCGTATCTGCAGGGATAAAAGGGCTTTGCACCATTAATCTCGGCATAGTAGATCTTTTTAATTATTAGTTGTTAAGGTGATGTGATCCTTTAATGAAGCAACAGCCTCATCATAGTTATCATTATCTATAACGACTAGCGGGATATTTAATGATTTAGTGATTGCATGTGCTTGTTTTACCTCTAGACTTTGTAAAGTAGACAATGCATCAACATTTATAGTACATCCATCACGTTTTTTAATTCGGTGTGAAATCGTGCTCGGGTCAAGTGTTTTTAAAATAACGAAATCAATTGGGATTTGTTTGAATGTATCTAAGGGAACTTCAAAAAAGCCGTCATCAGTAAGCAATACAAAATGGCCATCTAAGATAATTTGGTGGCTGTTAATATCGAGCCGATTTATAGCAGAAACTAAAGAGTCTTGATTTTCGGTGGGGTTAATAGTTACCTTAGACGAATCAATGGGCCTGTTTCTTTCGGACTTTATCAATGTTGATGCTGATAATGATTCAAGACAAAAATGTTCACCTAGGTGCGTTGCCAAGTGCCCTTTTCCCACGCCATGTACACCGGCTAAAAAAATAATAGAGCTAATCATACAGCTTGAACCTTTCTTTTTCTTAGACGATTAAAATTATGTGTGCCGATGTAACAAAATGATTGGGGGACCGATAGATCACCCTCTATTTCTTTAATAGAAAAAGGCCTAACAAATTTGAAGATACGACTGAATTCTATAGCGCAGGCTTGAGTTGCATCGCCAAAATATTTTTTATACGAATCTTTGTCAATGCCGGCATTAGATGAAACTAACTCCCAAATTTCTTCTACCGTATTCTTATGGAATTTTTTTACTTCACCATATCCTACAACCTTTCCTGTAGGGTATGTGGCATAAATGACAACATACTTCGTTTTGGGGTTTGGGAGGCGTTTTCTTAGTTCATACGTCTTTTCACCAGAAAGAATCTTTTCTGTATAAACTGGTTTAATCGGATATAAAGCAATCATTAATTTCTGTTTCTTCTAATAATAGTTTAGTTTTTTCTTGAGATAGTGAAACCAATGACTGAATTGGTCCATTTACAATCTCAACTTCTTTTAATCGTGCAAA
>JAJFKD010000179.1 GCA_021773405.1 Porticoccus sp. | reverse complement strand
CGCTGCTCCATCTGTAAATACGCCCCCTATACGTATCCCTCCTATACGTATATATGCACCCATAGGACAGCATCGTGAGCTTTTACCCTATCTGGTCAGGCGATTGTTAGAAAACGGCGCAAATAGTTCGTTTGTTAATCGCTTTTTGGATGATGAAATACCCGTTGAATCATTAATACAAAATATTGAATCACAGGTGCTCAAGGCTACGCCCTATCGCCATAAACAGATTCCTGTACCTTCAGACCTCTATTATCAAGATGGCACACAAAGACAAAACTCTCCCGGCATAGATCTCAACAACCCCACACCAATAAAGCCGCTACTCGAATCCATGGCAACAGCCATACAACAACCTCTTACGGGCTGTTCTATTGTGGGTGGTAAATCTCTCTTGAAGGTACCTAACCTCAGTGAACAAACTGGAGAACAAGCTACCAAAGATTTACTCCCCATCACATCACCCAGCAACAGAGACAAAACCATTGGTTATTACCACCCCGCTAACAATAAAGATATTGGAGAAGCCTTTTCTTTAGCTCCTTCAGCACAGCCTGAATGGGATGCTTTGGGGGGTGAACACCGCGCCATACTTTTAAACAAAATGGCGGATGCCCTTGAACAAGAAATGCCCACTTTGATGTCTATTATTGTTGCCGAAGCAGGGCGGACAATAGCTGATGCTTTGGCCGAAGTTCGCGAGGCCATCGACTTCTGCCGCTATTATGCTGAACAAGCTATTCAGCATTTTTCCACCCCCATATCGTTACCTGGTCCAACGGGTGAGCAGAATCAATTAAGCCTCCATGGTCGAGGTGTCTTTCTCTGTATTAGCCCCTGGAATTTCCCCCTCGCCATTTTTACCGGACAAATTGCTGCAGCACTCGCAGCGGGTAATTCCATCATAGCCAAGCCTGCCTCCAGCACACCACTGATCGCAACCTACGCTGTAAGGCTATTCCATAAGGCTGGAATACCCGTCAACAACTTACACCTTGTTGTTGGATCTGGGAAGCTAGCAAGTGAGTTAATGCTTACTAACAAACATTTATCTGGCGTGGTATTTACAGGATCTAATGAAACAGCAAAACATATACAACTGCAGCTCGCCCAAAGGCCTGGGGCTATTTTACCGTTGATTGCTGAGACTGGCGGGCAAAATGTCATGGTCGCTGACTCAACCGCATTACCCGAACAATTGGTTGATGATGTTATTCAATCGGCATTTTTTAGTGCGGGCCAGCGTTGTTCTGCCCTTAGGGTTCTCTATCTTCAAGAGGACATAGCTGATGATATTTTGACTATGCTAGCAGGCTCATTAGAAACCTATCAACTAGGCGACCCGGCAAAATTATCCACTGATATAGGCCCGGTTATCGATGAACGAGCACAGCAACATTTGCTGCAGCATATTGAAAAAATGATGGAAGAAGGGCACCTAGTTACCAAACTATCACCTCCCCATGAATTGGAAAACTCTCAATCAAGAAGCTCTCTATCAAGAAAAAATGAACTAAAAAATGGGTCTTTTGTTACCCCCCATATTTTTGAGATTAGCTCTCTCGATCAACTTCCAGAGGAAGTCTTTGGCCCGGTTCTTCATGTTATTCGTTACCGAGCTGATGAGCTTAATCATGTGCTTACTCAGATTAACAAAAATGGGTATGGACTAACCTTAGGAGTTCATAGTCGAATTCAAGCATTCGCTGACTATATTTTTAACCACACAATGGTGGGCAACACCTATATCAATCGCAATATGGTGGGGGCTGTTGTAGGCACCAACCCTTTTGGTGGCTGTGGATTATCCGGAACAGGGCCAAAGGCCGGCGGCCCCCATTATCTACTTCGTTTTGCTACGGAAAAAACGCGGACCGAAAACATCACTGCCAGAGGTGGGAATACAGCACTGTTTAGATTACTGGAAGATTAAACAAACTGGCTGTTTTCAAAGTAGAGAGAAGTACTAAAGATTTATAAACACCTTTGATCAATCCCCAAGATCAGCGGCCAATGGCACTATATCACCGAATGTAAGAGCGTAAGCTATTGATATTTATAGATACAGGAATATGATAGTAAGCCAAAGGGAATGGCATAAAAAAACAGGGAGGCACTATATATCTATTATGAAAACCACCTATTTTATCTATCACATTGATTTTAATTTAAAAAATCATAAATGCCGTGCCTGTAAGCTTTGGATGCCGAGTCAAAGTGATATAGCGCCATTGGCACTTGAATAAACTGTTAGCTTTCTCGAGGAGTTATGGAAGAAATATTAAATTGGGCACGGCCTCTGATCAGTGGTCTTATCGGTGGCTTAGCCGTTTATTTTATTGTCAGATACACTAAACCTTCTGCAGAAGTAGAGGGTGAGGTGAGGACTGTAACGTATTCAATGCCTTTCAAAATATTCTCGGCTGCGTTAATTCCACTTACTGTATTTATCCTTTACGCAATGAGTCAGTCATACGAGGGGCAGGAGATGGCTGCAGGGCTTGTTGGGGGCGGATTTTTAGCTGCCTCAATATTTTTCCCGTATCAAGCATTTTTGGTTTCGTTTAAGTACGACAACGAATACATTTACTACCGAAGTCCGCTTTGCGGTAATCGAACTGTGCAATGGAACAACCTTTCCAAAGTTGGATATTCGTGGTTGGTTCAAGCTGACTATATTATCGTCGAGGGTATTGGTAAAATCTGGTGCTCAAACATGCTTAATGGGTATGCCGAGCTAACGGAGTTTGTGAATGCCAAAAAAAGCTAACAAGTTGCTGCACACGGACACATACTGCTACGCTCGTTTTTGTGTGTCGCTGCGCTTCACATTACACAAAAACGCTCTCCGCAGTATGTGCCGGTGAACAAGGCGTTATCTGCCATGAATACCCATCCCCAACTTAATATAAAGAAAATATTAAGCTGACACCCTTATTGTTACAGCGCTCACTGATCTTCTGATTTTTCATTCTCTGGCCGTATCTCACCCGTAAACTCAGGCTCACGCCCCTCTCGCATGGCATTTAGGCCTTCCAGCAGATCTTTTGATTGGCGACAATTTTGCACAATGGTTTGAGCATTCTCGGCACATTCTTCGGTATATAAGCTGCCCTCCACCATCTGATCGCAAATTTGCTTCATGCCCGTTACTGCCAATGGTGCTAATTTACTCAGATTTTCAGCCATTTGCTCCGCTGTTTCTGTGAGTTCTTCCTTTTCAACCAAATGGGTTAGGTAGCCTCCTGACAACAAAGTGTCAGCATCTATGGTTTCTGCTGCCATCAATAATCGTTTTGCGGTATTAACACCTAGTCGCTGAATATAACGCTGGATGCCATTGATGGGGTAACAGAGACCAAAACGGGCAGCCGGTATTTGTACTGTCATGCCCTTTACACCGATTCGAAAATCACAACAGAGGGAAATTTCTGCACCACCACCAAAGGCACTGCCATTCATGGCACAGAGCGTTGGGATCTTAATATTCGCAAGCTTGTCCGTAAGCTTCTGAAAAAGGTCTTCGATGGCGCCATCGCCTTCCAATTCAGCGAGTGAAACACCGGCACAGAATGTTTTTGGGCCATTGCCGGTAATAACCAAAACCCTGAGCTCCGGCCTAGTTTCTACGTACTCTAAATGGGATAAGAACAGCTCAATATCATTTGCTGAAAGAGAATTATGCTTCTGGGGGTTATTGAGGGTAATGGATGCAATTGCCCCTTTAAGGGCCAGGCTAATAGCTCCGTTAATATCACTCATCAATTTGCCCTTAGAAAGGAACCTTGGAAATATCTGATTGGTGCTCGGGCTGGAACTAGGGCCGGGTGATGACTCTTACCATTGCTAAATCGTACCAACTCTTGTTACCTGCCAACCCTTATTAAGAGTAACGTTTATTGATCTCTTCTACTGCGACATGATACTTCGCGCGCATTTCCTGAATATGGGTAATGTTAACCCCCAAGTCTTTCAATAAACCATCCGCAATGCTGTAAATCCAGCCATGCACTGTCAACTCCTGACCCCGTGCCCAGGCATCTTTAATGATGTTGGTTTTGCAGACATTGACCACCTGCTCCGCTACATTGAGCTCGCAAACTTTATTGATCAGCTCAGCACTGTCTTGACCATCTTTGAGAAAGCTCTGGTGGATGTATTGTACGTCTTGAACATTGAGTAGCCAGTTATCAATAAGACCTAATCTTTGCCGCTCGACTGAGGCTTTTACACCACCACAGCCATAGTGGCCACACACTATCACATGCTTAACTTTTAGGTATTCTACGGCATATTGCATCACGGATAAGCAATTTAGATCACTGTGTACCACCATGTTGGCAACGTTGCGATGAACAAATAATTCACCTGGCATCAGGCCTACAATTTCATTGGCGGGAACCCGGCTGTCGGAGCAACCAATCCATAGATATTCTGGCGCCTGCTGCTTGGAAAGCTGCTCAAAAAATGTGGGATCACTTTTCTTAACTGACTCGGCCCAAGCAACATTTTTTTTGAACAAATCTTCCACGAAGGTAACTCCTTATATTTAACTGATGGTCTGAATTAGAGGGACCAGTTTAAGGACTATTTGGGCATAAAAAAACCGGAAATTTTTTCCGGTCTTTTTAACAGCAACTAAAGGCAGATTAGAGTTTAGCTGGATTGGTATGGCGGATATCCCGACCCTGAACCAGATATACAATATGCTCACATATATTCTTGGCATGATCTCCTACACGCTCCAAGGAACGGAGCGCCCATAGAATATTCATGGAGCGGGAAATACTGCGCGGGTCTTCCATCATATAAGTGATCATTTCCCTCAAGGCTGTTTTGTAATCCATATCCACTTCTCGATCTTCATGCATCGTGGCAATCGCTGCCTCTGCATCGAACCGAGAAAATGCATCGAGGGAATCATCAAGCATTTTTCTTACGCAGTTACCAATATGACGTACTTCCATATAACCGCGTGGGGCATTACCTTCTTCAGATAACTTAATGGCCATCTTGGCAATTTTCTGGGCTTCATCACCAATACGCTCAAGGTCACGGATGGTCTTTGTCACCGCAATGACCAAGCGCAGATCCGTAGCCGCTGGCTGTCGACGGGCAATCAGCGTAATACAGGTTTCATCGATGTCCATTTCCATTTCATCAATTTGTGATTCAACCTCTATCACACGCTCAGCTAACCCACTATCGGCATCTTCCAGAGCACGGATTGCATCACCCACTTGTTTTTCTACCAGTCCACCCATTTCGAGCATACTGGTTTTAATCTCTTCAAGGTCTTCGTTAAATTGCCTTGAGATATGTTGATCCAGATTTAACTTATCCATTAAGTGTTCCTCTTTATATTCCGCTGGTTCTCTGGCTAGGTTCTTTGCTTAAGTTCTCTTATCAGCTTCTTTGCTTAACCAAAGCGTCCGGTAATATAGGCTTCTGTGAGTTGATGTTCAGGCGCTGTAAACACCTTTTCCGTCTCGTTCACTTCAACAAGGCGACCTAAGTGGAAATAAGCAGTACGGTGGGAAACCCTTGCTGCTTGCTGCATAGAGTGCGTCACGATGGCAATGGTGTAGTTCTGAGATAGTTCTGCAATTAGCTCTTCAATTTTGGCTGTAGCAATAGGGTCCAATGCAGAACAGGGCTCATCCATCAGAATAACCTCTGGACTAATGGCAATGGCACGGGCAATACAAAGCCGTTGCTGCTGACCACCCGATAGTCCTGTACCAGGCTGATCCAAACGATCTTTTGCTTCTGTCCACAACCCGGCACGAGTTAAGCTGGTCTCAACAATCTCATCTAATTCAGCCCTACGACTGGCCAAACCATGTAAACGGGGGCCATAGGCTACGTTGTCGTAGATAGATTTTGGGAACGGGTTTGGCTTCTGAAAGACCATACCTACTCTGGCACGAAGAGCAACGGGGTCCATTTTAGTGGAATAAATATCTTCCCCATCCAGTGTCAGCTGACCAGTTACCTTGCAACTTTCAACGGTATCATTCATCCGATTAATACTACGCAGAAAAGTAGACTTACCACAGCCTGATGGGCCAATCATAGCGATCACTTCATGCTGACCGACATCAACATTAACGTTAAAAATTGCCTGTTTGTCACCATAAAAAACATCCACATTACGCATGGACATTTTTGAGCTTTCCAACAATGGAGTCCCTACGGTCTGTTTGGGATACTCGATCCCGTCTATATTTTCTTGCTCTGGTTGTACTAAACCTGTAGGCATTTCTACTGCTATATCCGTAACCATCTTGTTCACCATTATCCCCTTTTTGATCCTTACTACCAACGACGCTCAAGTCGCTTACGAAGGACCACTGCCAGGGTGTTCATTAATATCAAAAAGGCCAGCAATACCATAATGGCTGCCGAGGTTTTCTCTACAAAGGCCCGCTCAGGGCTGTCAGCCCAAAGGAAAATCTGTACCGGTAAAACGGTAGCAGGGTCAGTAAAACCACCTGGAACATCCACAATAAACGCCACCATACCAATCATTAGCAGTGGCGCTGTTTCTCCTAAAGCCTGAGCCATACCAATAATGGCACCGGTTAACATTCCGGGCATGGCCAAGGGTAAAACATGATGAAGAACGACTTGCATGGGTGAAGCACCCACTCCAATCGCTGCATCTCGAATGGAAGGAGGAACCGCCTTAATTGCTGCCCGGCTGGAGATGATAATTGTTGGTAATGTCATTAATGTCAGTACCAAACCACCGACCACAGGAACAGAGCGGGGCACATGGAAGAAATTAATAAAGATGGCCAAGCCCAGCAGACCAAAAATAATGGAGGGTACAGCTGCCAGGTTATTAATATTTACCTCAATCAGGTCTGTCCAGCGATTCCGTGGAGCAAATTCCTCAAGATAAACCGCTGCAGCAACACCAATGGGGAAAGAAAGGCCCAGAGTAATAATTAAAGTAAACAGTGAACCCATAGCTGCACCACGAATACCGGCCAACTCTGGCTCGCGGGAATCGCCCTTGGTAAAGAAATTGCGATTTACACGCATTTCTACATCATTCGACTCTACTAATTGATCCACCCAGCCTTGGCGCTGTTCACTCATTCGCCCGGTAAAAGCACCGGCATCACTACCAATACTTTTGTAATAGGTGTCGATATCATCATCAGCTACCAACCACAGGGTTTCTGTTTGATTCAATAATTCAGGATTGGCTACTAATCTGTCACGTAGGGTATAACCTGCACCATTACTAATCAGGCCATATAAATCGCGTTTCGCCTTACGGCCAGAAACATCAGCAAAACGACTTTTTAATGCCTTTTTTACTATCCCGTGAAAATCCGCCAGTGCTAGTTGCTGGGAGTCATTAACATCTGTAATTCCCAGGGTGCTAGCATCATAGGTTACTTCTAACTGTATATAGGTTTGCCCAAAAGCCTTGTAACCCTTACTGATAATATCGGTAAACAATATCACGACACACAGCAAACCAAAGGCTATCGCCGCATAACCGTACATCTGAAAACGTTTTTCTGCCCGATAACGTTTTGCCAGACTGCTCTGAATTCGCTCTGCACGAGATTTATTTAAATCAGTCATACTGTTCTCGATATTTCTTCACGACACGCAGAGCAACAAAGTTAAGCACTAACGTGACAACAAATAACATTAAGCCTAATGCGAAGGCCGCAAGGGTTTTCGGACTATCAAATTCTTGGTCACCCACAAGTAGAGTAACAATCTGTACTGTCACTGTAGTTACCGTATCCAGTGGATTAGCTGTCATTTTTGCCGCCAACCCTGCAGCCATCACCACAATCATGGTTTCACCGATGGCACGGGAGACTGCCAGTAAAACACCCCCCACAATCCCGGGTAGTGCTGCGGGAAATATCACTTTTTTAATGGTTTCAGAGCGGGTTGCACCCAAGCCTAAAGAACCATCGCGTAAGCTCTGGGGCACGGCATTAATTACATCATCAGCCAACGAAGAGATGAATGGGATAATCATCACCCCCATAACGAGACCAGCAGCCAGTGCACTCTCGGACGAGACCTGTAAGCCAAAACCTTCACCGGTCTGACGAATAAATGGGGCCACTGTAAGCGCAGCAAAAAAACCATATACAACGGTAGGAATACCAGCCAAAACTTCGAGGGTAGGCTTAGCAAAACCCCGCATCCTAGGGCTAGCATATTCAGCTAAATAAATGGCCGACATTAATCCAACGGGTACTGCTACAACCATAGCAATAAAGGAAATAAGCAACGTTCCCACAAATAACGGAATAGCGCCAAAGCTACCAGATGAGCCAACCTGATCACTACGGATAGCCATTTGTGGGCTCCACTCGGTACCAAACAAAAACTCTGTTGCAGGTACTGCCTGGAAAAACCGGAAAGATTCAAATAAGACTGAGAGTAAAATACCAAGGGTCGTAAAAATCGCCACACAGGCACAGCTCAGCAAAATACCTCGGAATACGCGCTCTACCTGCTGTCTGGCACGAAGTATTGGGGAAACCTTCACCCAGCCCCAACCCATACCTAATACAGACAGAGATAACACAGCAGCTGTTACCAGATTGGCACCCGTGCTGCGGAGGCCACGCAAAGATTCTGCCGCGGCAACCAATGCAGGCTCAGAAGCCTCGGCGCTAAGTGCTCCACTAGCAATATTTTCAATGCTATTCAGTAATAAATTGTGTTCAGCGGCAGAAGTTGGCTGGAGACTTTCAGGTAAACCACTAATAAGGAAAGAGCTAATGATTGGCTCATCGAACAGTAGCCACGCAACCAGTAAAAGTAATGAAGGTAATGCGCACCAGATTGCTGCCCGCATGCCATAGAAGAATGGCAACGAATGCAAATGTCGAATTCCACCTAAAGATTGTGCCTGTGCTACTGAGCGGCTCCTTGCCATGTAGTAGGCAACGGCGCTGAGTATGAGCAGTACGATTAATAAGTTGGCAGTTTGCATTGTTATTTACCTAGACCCATCCACACTACTTCTAATTTATTTTGCCCCGAAAAGGGTAGGGCCCGACAACTGCTGAGATTGTCAGGCCCTAACTTATAACGGCAAAGTGGGGGATACCGCTACGAGTTGAACTTATTAAAGTCCTTCGCCAGTCATTGACTGTTTGTTCTTAATGTCAGAGGCAAACTGAGCACGTAACTCAGCTGGCATTGGGATCATGCCTTTATCTGCCAGGTAACCTTCTTCACCCCAAGCCTTCTCGCTACTGAACTCTGCCAGATAGCCTTCAATGCCAGGAACTACACCCATGTGCGCCTTTTTAACATAAAAGTACAGTGGGCGGGAGATAGGGTAAGACTTGTTAGCAATAGTTTCAAACTCTGGTTCTACGCCTTCTACGACTGAACCTTGAACTTTATCACTGTTTTGATCCAAGAATGAGAAGCCAAAGATACCCAAAGCATTAGGGTTTGCTTCCAATTTTTGAACGATCAGGTTGTCGTTCTCACCTGCTTCAATATAGTGGCCATCTTCACGAATAGCGTGAGCTACAGCTTTAAATACTTTTTTGCCTTTTTTGTTAAAGGCGCTTGCGGGGATACCCAGCTTAGCCATCAATGCTTTGATCTCGTCTGCATCTTTTGATTTACGCAATGCTTTCAGGTCAGCAAATTTCTTTGCACCACCTTCCATTCCCAATTCAGAGAATGCATCACGGGTACCAGAAGTAGGGGGTGGCCCCAACACTTCAATTTTAGTATCAGGCAATGCTGAATTTACGTCTTTCCATGTTTTGTTTGGGTTGGCGATCAATTTGCCGTCTGGGCCAGGAACCTGTAAAGCCAAGGCAAGGAATAAATCCTTACGTGTCAGCTTCATTGGTGCTTTAGCTTTAGAGTTAGCAACAACAATACCGTCATAGCCGATCAATACTTCAATCACGTCTTTTACGCCATTATCCTGGCACAATTTGAATTCAGAAGACTTCATACGGCGAGAAGCATTTGTTACGTCTGGGTGCTCAGTACCAACACCTGAACAGAACAGTTTCATACCACCGCCTGAGCCGGTAGATTCAACTTTTGGCGTAGCAGTACCAGTAGACTTACCGAAACGTTCGGCAACAACTGTTGCGAACGGATATACCGTTGAAGAACCAACGACACTTACGTAATCACGTGCAGCGGCCAGCACAGTTGTGCTCGCCATAGTCAGCGCCATAGCAGCGCCAGCAATTGCTAATTTATGAGTTGTTTTCACTATTGCCTCCGGGGCTTTTCATTAAAGATCTTACTTCGAGTTATATGCTAATTTTCGATGGAGACAACTATATGAATCGAAAATGACAGAAATATGACAACCCCCCAAAATCTAACTTTTTTATTCATAGCCAGCATTCTTCAAATCACGGCGGCATTGGGCGCAGATGCAGTATTGAACGTATAATAAACAGCCCATAACCACACAGAACAAAAATACATACCACAATGACTCACACCTTTATCCGAACTCTGGAA
>JAJFKD010000178.1 GCA_021773405.1 Porticoccus sp. | reverse complement strand
CCCTATGTAGAAGATGGCACCGTGTTATTAATCGGTGCGACCACAGAAAATCCATCCTTTGAATTAAATAACGCATTACTCTCCCGTTGTCGCGTCTATGTATTACGCAGCCTTGAAACAGAAGATATTTGTCACATTATTAATAGAGCGCTAACAGACAAAGATATTGGTCTCGGTGAGCGCACACTCAATATCACAGAAGACGCACTTCAATTGCTTGCCAATGCAGCTGATGGCGATGCCAGGAAAGCCCTTAATCTGCTCGAAATCGCCAGTGATTTGGCAATAGAAAATACTATTAATCGAACAATTTTAGAAGAAGTCTTGGTTACCGATACCCGTCGATTTGATAAAGGTGGTGAGTACTTTTATGACCAGATTTCAGCGCTACATAAAGCCGTTAGAGGGTCATCCCCCGATGCAGCGTTGTACTGGTTTGTCAGAATGATTGATGGTGGCTGTGATCCCCTTTATATAGCCCGCCGTGTCGTACGTATGGCTAGCGAAGACATAGGCAATGCTGACCCGAGGGCATTATCTCTTGCGCTGAATGCCTGGGATACACAGGAACGATTAGGTAGCCCTGAGGGTGAATTAAGTATTGCCCAGGCAATTATGTACCTGGCATCAGCACCTAAAAGTAATGCCGTTTATAGCGCATTTAATGATGCTCGTGCAGATGTAAGAAAAATGCCCAGCTATGATGTTCCCTTACACCTTAGAAATGCACCGACAAAACTCATGAAAGAGTTAGATTATGGTGCTGAATACCGTTATGCCCATAGCGAACCAGGAGGTTTTGCGCCTGGTGAAAATTATTTTCCACCAGAGTTGCAGGATAAACGTTATTATTTCCCCACAGATCGTGGGTTAGAGCAGAAAATCGCCGAAAAACTTGTATATTTAAAACAACTTAATGAGTCGAGCCAGCAGCAACGTTATGCTGACCAACCTGATCAGACAAACTCTGATCAGGAAAACTCAAATTAGGTAAATCAAGATGAGGAATCATAATGCAATGGTTAGCAGTAGCATTAGGTGGTGCATTGGGTGCAATGGGGCGCTTTGCTGTTAATGCAGCTATATTTCCCTTTTTTTCAGGACGTTTTCCTTTAGGTACGCTTATTGTAAACGTAGTCGGCTCTATTCTTATGGGCTTGTGCTACGTACTTATTATTGAACGTGGGGTTCTGCCTGCTGAAATGCGTAATTTACTCATGGTAGGTTTTCTTGGTGCATTTACAACATTTTCTACTTTCTCGCTTGATACCCTGGCTTTGTGGCAAAATGGCCACCTTGCGCTAGCGGCTACTTATGTCGCCCTAAATATTGTGTTGTGTCTGGCGGGAACGCTTGGTGCAATTGTTGTGACCCGTTTGCTTTAGGAATTTCCCAAACCTCATGTTGGATCCAAAACTTGTTCGTTCCGAACCCGAATCTATTGCTGAAAAACTTGCTGTAAAGGGTTTTACCCTTGAAGTAGAAAAACTGAAAGAGTTGGAAGCTATTCGCCGCCAACTTCAAGATAAAGCCCAGTCTCTGCAAGCTGAACGAAATGCCTATGCCAAATCCATGGGTAAAGCCATTGGTGAAGCTAAAGCGATGGGAGAGGATATCACTCCATTAAAGGCAAAAGGCGAAGAGCTAAAAAAAGCCTGTGTTCTTGCAGAAGAAGATTTTGGCGAATTACAAAATCAACTGGAAAACTATCTCAGTGGTATTCCTAATATTCCTGATGCTGAAGTACCAGCAGGTAATGATGAAGATGATAACATCGAGATTCGCCAATGGGGTGAGCCAAGACAATTTGATTTTGAAGTTAAAGACCATGTAGACCTAGGGGCAGATTCCGGCCTGCTTGATTTTGAAACCGCAGCAAAAATTACCGGCTCTCGTTTTGCAGTTATGCGTGGCGGTATAGCTAGGCTACATCGTGCGTTAGTTCAATTTATGCTCGATACCCATCAATTGGAACATGGCTACGAAGAAATTAATGTTCCTTATGTGGTCAATCGTGACTCTTTGTATGGCACCGGGCAGCTGCCAAAATTTGAAGAAGATTTATTTAAGCTTGAAGACGACCGTGGTTTTTATCTAATCCCAACGGCGGAAGTCCCTGTCACCAATATCTACCGCGATGAGATTATCGAAGCTGACCAATTACCGGTTAAATACACCTGTCATACTCCTTGTTTTAGGAGTGAAGCAGGTAGTTATGGGAAAGATACCCGGGGTATGATTCGCCAGCATCAGTTTGAGAAGGTTGAATTGGTACAGTTTGTTAAGCCTCAGGATTCTACAGAAGTACTTGAACAGCTGGTTGGACATGCCGAGGCTATTTTACAAAAATTAGAACTACCCTATAAAACAGTGATTCTTTGTGGTGGGGACCTCGGGTTCTCCTCTGCACGGACCTACGATATCGAAGTTTGGTTACCATCACAGCAACGTTACCGAGAAATTTCATCCTGTAGTAACTTCCGTGATTTCCAGGCCCGCCGCTTGAAAGCCCGCTGGCGTAATCCTGAAACTGGTAAGCCAGAGTTGCTGCATACCCTTAATGGTTCTGGTTTAGCTATAGGCCGCACACTATTGGCCGTGATGGAGAATTATCAACAAGCCGATGGTTCCATCAAAATCCCTGACGTTCTCCAACCCTATATGGGTGGGCAGACTCAAATTGGCTAATTAAATTATCTAATGGTTGAGGAACTAAAGAAATTATGGATCGATAGCTTTGGTGGCTGTGAACCATATGCATACGATTTAAAGCACACTTTTAGAAAGAGGTGGGTAAGATTTCATGCGCTACCGGATTCTAAGCGATATCCAGACACTGAGCAGGAATATCAAGAAGTATTTTCTCGCCATAATACTGTTTTAGCTGCTTTAAATGGTTCTAATAAAGAGGTATTAGTAGTTCTACCAGAATA
>JAJFKD010000177.1 GCA_021773405.1 Porticoccus sp. | reverse complement strand
CGGCGTCCGGCTCAACCACCCCGAGGCGGTGGCGCTGATCACCGATTTCGTGGTCGAGGGCGCGCGCGACGGCCGCTCGGTGGCGGACCTGATGGAGGCGGGCGCGCATGTCATCACCTCTGAGCAGTGCATGGAGGGCATCCCCGAAATGCTCCATTCCGTGCAGGTCGAGGCGACATTCCCCGACGGCACCAAGCTGGTGACCGTCCATAACCCCATACGCTGAAAGGTCCCAAGCGATGCGCTACCTGATCCCCATTCTGTTTTTGCCCACGCTCGCGCAGGCCCACGCCGGCGCGCATCTGCACCCGCATGGTATCGACGTGATGTGGCTGGTGGTGGTGGGCCTTCTCACCCTCGCCGGCGGGTATTTCCTCGGCAGGGGCCGCAAATGATCCCAGGAGAACTCCTTCCGGCAGAGGGCGAGATCACCCTCAACGAAGGCGCGGAGGTCACCGTGCTGGAGGTCGCCAATACCGGCGACCGGCCCGTGCAGGTGGGCAGCCATTACCATTTCGCCGAGGCCAATAGCGGCCTCAGTTTCGACCGCGTGGCCGCGCGCGGCCACCGCCTCGATATTCCTGCCGGCACCGCCGTCCGCTTCGAGCCGGGCCAGCGGCGCGAGGTGCGACTCATTCCCTATGGCGGGGCGCGGCGAGTGTTCGGGTTCAACCAACAGGTGATGGGAGACCTCTGACATGGCCACCACCATCCCCCGCGCCGCCTATGCCGCCATGTATGGCCCGACCTCGGGCGACCGGCTGCGGCTTGGCGATACCGATCTGATCATCGAGGTGGAGCGGGACCTGACCACCTATGGTGAAGAGGTGAAATTCGGCGGCGGCAAGGTGATCCGCGACGGCATGGGCCAGAGCCAGATCACCCGCGCGGGCGGGGCGATGGACACGGTCATCACCAATGCGCTGATCGTCGATCATCAGGGCATCACCAAGGCCGATGTGGGCCTGCGCGACGGGCTGATTGCCGCCATCGGCAAGGCGGGCAACCCCGACACGCAATCGGGTGTCGGTATCGTCATCGGACCGGGGACCGAGATCATCGCGGGCGAGGGCCGCATCCTCACCCCCGGTGGCTTTGATGCGCATATCCATTTCATCTGCCCTCAGCAGATCGAAGATGCGCTGCATTCCGGCATCACCACCATGTTGGGCGGCGGCACCGGACCCGCGCATGGCACGCTCGCCACCACCTGCACGCCCGGATCGTGGCATATCGGGCGGATGCTGCAATCGCTCGACGCCTTTCCGATGAACGTGGGCCTCTCGTGCAAGGGCAATGCGAGCCAGCCCGAGGCGCTGGTCGAGATGGTCCATGCAGGTGCCTGCGCGATGAAACTGCACGAGGATTGGGGCACAACGCCCGGTGCCATCGACTGTTGCCTGTCGGTGGCCGACGACATGGACGTGCAGGTGATGATTCACACCGACACCCTCAACGAGTCGGGTTTCGTGGAAAACACCCTCGCCGCCATGAAGGGCCGCACGATCCACGCCTTTCACACCGAGGGCGCGGGCGGCGGACACGCGCCCGACATCATGAAGGTCGTGGGCTACGAGCATGTTCTGCCGTCCTCCACCAATCCCACCATGCCCTACACCGTCAACACGATCGAGGAACATCTCGACATGCTGATGGTCTGTCACCACCTCGACAAGGCAATTCCCGAAGATGTGGCCTTTGCCGAGAGTCGCATCCGTCGCGAGACCATCGCCGCCGAGGATGTTCTGCACGACATGGGCGCATTCTCGGTCATGGCGTCCGACAGTCAGGCCATGGGGCGCGTTGGCGAGGTGATCATCCGCACATGGCAGACAGCCTCGAAGATGCGAAAGCAGCGTGGGCGGCTGGCGGAAGAGACAGGCGATAACGACAATGCTCGCGTCAAACGTTATATCGCGAAATACACCATCAACCCCGCCATCGTGCATGGAATGAGCGCCCATATCGGTAGCGTGGAGCCCGGCAAACGTGCCGATCTGGTGCTGTGGAACCCGGCCTTCTTTGGCGCGAAACCGGAAATGGTGCTGATGGGCGGCACCATTGTTCTGGCGCAGATGGGCGACCCCCATGGCTCGATTCCCGTGCAGCCGGTCTATTCGCGGCCGATGTTCGGGGCCTTCGGTCGCTCGGTCGAACGCTCCTCGGTGCTCTTCGTGTCGCAGGCGGCGCAGGCTGACGGGATCGGCACGGCGCTTGGGCTGGCCAAGGAAGTCCGGGCCGTCTCAGACACACGCACCATCACCAAGCGCGACATGATCCACAACAACCTGACGCCAGAGGTCGAGGTCGATCCCGAAACCTACGAAGTGCGCGCGGATGGTGAATTGTTGACCTGCGTACCCGCCAGCGAACTGCCTCTGGCACAACGCTATTTCCTGTTTTGAGGGACCAGATGACTCACCTGCCCATTGCCCGCGAGTTGCTTTCAAGCGCACCGCCAGAGGTGGCCGATATGGTTTTGCTGGACTACGACGCCCGGCTCATGCGCCGCAAGAAACTGATCGCTCAGGGAGGCGTGGCGTTCCTGGTTGATCTGGCCGAAGTCACCAACCTCGACGATCACTGGGGCTTTCTGTTGGAGGATGGCCGCGCCGTGGGGGTGGAAGCGGCCGCCGAGGACCTCATCGAGGTGCGCGGCGACCTGGCGCGCCTCGCCTGGCATATCGGCAACCGTCACACGCCATGCCAGATCGCGGCGGATCACCTGACGATCCGGCGTGATCACGTGATCGAGGCGATGCTGATCCATATCGGCGCGAACCTGACGCGGACGACCGGCCCGTTTCGTCCCGAGGGGGGCGCCTATGGCAAGGGGCGTACCATGGGTCACGATCATGGCCACAGCCATCACCACGACTGATGCTGACACCTGCGCACCTTACACTGATCCAATGGTTGTCGCCGGCTTTCCCGACCGGGGCTTTCGCTTATTCGCACGGGCTGGAAGCGGCGATTGCCGCCGGCGCTGTTCGGGACGCCACTGGACTTGAGACTTGGCTTTCCAACATCCTGACCTACGGGGCGGGGTTTCAGGATGCGATCCTTCTGTCACATGCACTGGAAGGAGAGTGTGACGCGCTGGACGATCTGGCGCGCGCGCTTCAGCCTTGCGCCGAGCGTTTGCAGGAAAGCCGGGATCAGGGCGCGGCGCTGTCTCGCACCGTCGCGGGCATGACAGGGCGCTCCCTTCCGCCGCGACTGCTGCCTGTCGCGGTGGGCGAAGCGGCCGCAGGGTTGTGCCTTCCCAAGACCGACGTGCTCGCGCTCTTCCTTCAGGCCTTTGCGGGCAACATTGTCATGATCGCCATCCGCCACGTGCCACTGGGCCAAACCGAGGGACAGGCGGTGCTGCACCGCTTGACACCCCGCGTTCACGCCCTGGCACGAGACGCGGCGGAGGCACCGCTGGACGCGCTGGGCAGCTGTGCGCTGGCCGGTGACATGGCGGCGCTGGATCATGAGATTCAAGAGGTTAGGATATTTCGCACATGACAGGATCAATCATGAACGGCCCTCTGCGGGTCGGTATCGGCGGCCCTGTGGGGGCGGGCAAAACCACGCTGACCGAGGGTCTCGCGCGGGTGCTGGCGCATCGCTGTTCCATGGCGGTTATCACCAACGACATCTACACCCGCGAGGATGCCGAGGCGCTGATGCGTGCTCAGGTCCTGCCCGCCGACCGCATCCGGGGGGTGGAAACGGGGGGATGCCCGCATACCGCGATCCGCGAGGATGCCTCGATCAACCTCGCTGCCGTGACCGATCTTAACACCGCCTTTCCCGATCTCGACCTGGTGCTGATCGAGTCCGGTGGCGACAACCTGGCCGCCACCTTCAGCCCGGAACTGGTGGATCTGACGATCTACGTGATCGACACTGCCGCCGGACAGGACATCCCCCGCAAACGCGGACCCGGTTTGACGAAATCAGACATGCTGGTCGTCAACAAGATCGACCTCGCGCCCCATGTGGGTGTCGATCTTGCCCGTCTCGAGGCCGACACAGCGCACGCAAGGGGCGCGCGCCCTTATGTTCTCGCCAACCTGCGCAAGGGCGACGGTCTTGATCAGATCATTCGCTTCATTCAGGATGAAGGCGGGTTGAGGTCTGGCCTAATGGAAGCGGTCGAGAGGTCTGGCCCGTAAGAGTTTAGATATGAGAGCTTTGCATCGGGGATGATGGTACCAGAAGGTATCCCCGCCGCACGATTCGACATTCTAGGACTTTGCCATTTGACGGGACGGGATCATTGGCGAGCCGCTTGCCGATGCACTACTCGCCAAGTGCGAGCGTCGCATCGGGGCCGGAACCCTCTACGGCTTCAATCCGTTCGTGACGGCAATCGCGCGGCGTCCCTGATCCGGCTGTGATGATCGCGGATACCGGTGACGCCAGACCGCA
>JAJFKD010000176.1 GCA_021773405.1 Porticoccus sp. | reverse complement strand
TGCTGCTCCCACCTTGTTCACAGCTGTCACCAATTCATTCAATGTGACCCCCGCATCCAACAGGAACATCCGGCTTTTCTCTTCTTCTATAGTGACTTCTGAATCGGGAGTCACAACCGTTTCACCCCGACGAGCAAACGGTGCTGGCTGACTGGCCTCAAAGTTTTCTGAAATGCTGACCGTCAAGCTGCCGTGGGCGACAGCGGCGGGATCCAATCGCACTTCGCTACCAATAACAACTGTACCGGTGCGAGAATTAATAATAACTCTGGCAGGTGCCAACCCTGGATCAACTATCAGGTTTTCTACCACAGAAACAAAGGCAACTTTTTCCGCTGGATTGATTGGCGACTGTATTTGAATGGAAGTGCCATCGACAGGCTTAGCAACACCCTTTCCCAATTTATCATTAATCGAATTAGCCACCCTAAGAGCTGTTGTGAAATCTGAATGATTTAAGTTCATCATCACAAAAGGCTGATGACTAAAAGGGCTCAAGACTCCACGCTCAACGGTAGCGCCATTTGGAATACGTCCTGCACTGGGTACATTAACGGTTACACTGGAACCATCGGCACCATCAGCACCAAATCCACTCACAATCAAATTACCTTGAGCCAATGCATAGGTTTGCCCATCAGCACCTTTAAGTGGGGTCATCAACAGTGAACCACCACGTAGGCTCTTAGCATTACCCATGGAGGAAACAGTCACATCAATGGTCTGGCCTGGCTTTGAAAAAGCCGGTAAGTCAGCATGAACCATCACCGCCGCTACATTTTTCAACTGAGGGTTCACATTGGCGGGGACAACAACACCCAACTTAGCCAACATGCTTTTTATGCTTTGCACAGTAAAGGGGGTTTGAGTCGTTTGGTCACCGGACCCATCCAATCCAACCACTAGGCCATAGCCAATGAGCTGATTGCTACGAACCCCGTCAATGGATGCGATATCTTTAATTCTTTCGGCCAGGGTATGCTGGCTTAACAGCGTCAACGCCAACATTGCCAATAGGGCAACTCCTGACCGCAGACTATAAGTAAAACCTTTCATAACAACTCCCAACCAACCGAACCAAAACTTACATTTGTTTTCACAAAGCCACTTAACCCAATTAAAAAGGCCAAAGCGGGCTCATAAAGAATCTTGACAACCACCCCACCATATTGACTTCAGCAGGAGCGCCAGTACCACCATAAGAGATACGGGCATCAGCTACCTTGGTAGACAAAATGGTATTGTTAGAGGCTATATCCTCAGGACGGATAATTCCCTTGAGACGAATGTACTCATCCCCTTGATTAATATGTATCCACTTTTCACCCTGTACATACAAATTGCCTCCGGGCAATACTCGTGCAACGGTTACGGCAATACTGCCCTGAAGACTATTACTTTGGTTGCTCGCACTGTCCCCTTCAAAAGCACTGCTGGATGACAAGTCAAAACCAAGATCCAGATCAGTCCCTACACCGTCTGCTCCTGCACCAAAAATCGGATTAGTTATCACATTTGAATTAGTCTTATCTAATGACGTATCACTGGTTTTAGCTGCATCCGTAGCTTCAGCTAAAACCACGGTGACAATATCACCCACCTGACGCGCTTTAACATCTTCAAACAAGCTCATGTTGCGACTGGACTGATAAATAGACCCGGTAGGTACTGCATTTTCCATCTCAGGAACTGCCGCTAGCTCAACGGGTGCATAATCTGGATGATCTTCCTTGGGAATACCACTACAACCCGCAAGTAATGCAAGTGCTGCTAGTGTGATTAAGAAATTCGATACCCGATTCATTTTTATCACCAGATGTATTATCAAAGCCTGATTACAATTAAATATTATTTGCTACGTACTGCAGCATTTGATCCGTTGTCGAGATAGCTTTCGAATTCATTTCATAAGCCCGCTGGGTTTCAATCATATTGACCAACTCTTCCACAACGTTCACATTCGAGCTCTCAACATATCCCTGAACCATGGTGCCTAAACCATTTAATCCTGGGTTACCCGTCTGTGGTGAACCACTGGCATTCGATTCCAGGAATAAGTTTTCACCGACAGCCTGCAAGCCTGCAGGGTTAACAAAGTCGGCCAACTGCACCGTGCCGACCTGTGTGACTGAACTGGAATTTGGCTGGCGAACCGATACGGTGCCGTCCGTACCAATATTCACTGACAACGCATTTTCGGGAAGCGTTATTGATGGCTGAAGCACATAACCACCTGACGTCACCATTTGCCCCTGGTCATCAACCTGGAAAGAACCGTCACGGGTATAAGCTTCCGTACCGTCGGGTAGTAAAATTTGGAAAAAACCACGACCTTGAATCGCCATATCCAACAGGTTTTCTGTTTGAACTAGATTTCCCTGAGTAAACAGTTTTTCCGTTGCAACGGTTCTCACCCCAGTACCAATCTGTAAACCCGAAGGTAACCGAGTATCTTGAGAAGATTGAGCGCCTACTTGACGAACATTTTGGTAGAGCAAATCTTCAAAAATTGCCCGACTGCGCTTGTAGCCAGTCGTTGCCGAGTTAGCCAGGTTATTCGCAATATTAGACATTTTTGTCTGTTGCGCATCTAACCCTGTTTTAGCGATCCATAATGCCTGATTCATCTCTCAGTACCTCAACTTACTCGTTATTAGCTAAAAGCCAGTAGCTTTATTAGCTCATTGTCATTAGTTTTGCCGAAGAGCTATCTAGCTGTTCAGCGGTTTTCATCATTTTCACGTGGGTTTCAAACTGTCGAGCCAGTTCAATCATTGTCACCATCGCCTCAACAGAATTCACATTGCTCGACTCCAGCGCACCAGAAACCAACTTAACGGATGCATCTGGCAATGCCTCTTGGCCATCGGTCATTTGCACCAAACCCGCATTATTTTTGGACAGTAATGATGTGTCGGGATTAACCAGTTTGATTCTGTCGACAACAACCAAAGTGTTTGGATCCTCACCTAACGGCACAATGGATACCGTGCCATCAGCGCCAACCGAAACGTCCGTGTAGGGTGGAATAGCTACTGGACCTGCATTGCCAAGAACAGCCTGGCCTGCACCATTTAACAACTGGCCAAATTCATTGATTCGAAAATCACCGCGGCGGCTAAATGCCTCCGAACCATCCGGTGCTTCTACAGACATCCAGCCCTGACCATTAATAGCAAGGTCTAGGGTTCGACCTGTGGAGTTAATGACCCCCTCCCTAAAATCTACACCACGACCTTTCATCCCAGCATAAGCACGACTTTCTTGACCAGCTCCTGACAGATAAGCACTTTCTGCTGTCACCAAATCAGCGCGAAAACCGGTTGTTGATGCATTGGCCAAGTTATGTGTATTGGCAGCCTGGGCAAGCATTGTTTCCCTTGCCCCTGATGCCGCTATGTAGATAAAGTGGTCCATAATCTAATCCAGCCTAGTTTCTCTAATGCCCTATAACTTAACGTAAGTTAATGATGGTTTGGGTAACCGCATCTTCCGTCTGAATCACCTGAGCATTCGCCTGAAAGTTACGTTGGGCAACAATCATGTTCACCAACTGCTCTGTAATTTCTACATTCGAGTCTTCCAATGCACCAGATTGCAACACACCCAAGCCAGAGGTCCCTGGCTCACCTAACGTCGCCGGGCCTGAAGAAAATGTCTCAGACCAATTGGTATCTCCCAGTGGCTGCAAACCATTAGGGTTAGTAAAGCCAGCGACAGCAACCTGCCCCAAAGCCCGAGCCTGACCATTGGTATAACGAGCAAATGCCACCCCAGTGTCATCAATTTCCAACCCTCTAAGCTGGCCTGTAGTATAGCCATC
>JAJFKD010000175.1 GCA_021773405.1 Porticoccus sp. | reverse complement strand
GGCTCATCCAGCAGCAAAATACGGGGGTTGCCTAACAGCGCTTGGGCAATTGCCAAGCGCTGCTTCATTCCTCCGGAAAGCTGGTGTGGATACTGTTGTAAGGCGTGCCCCAAACCTACTTTTTCAAGTAATTGAGTGGCTTCTATCTGCGCCGACCGTTTAGCTTTGCCGAACAAGTAACCACTAACACCCTTTCGCTGGAAAGCCTTAGCAGCCATCACATTTTCAAGCACTGTCATATGAGGAAAAACGGAGTACTGCTGAAATACAATGCCACGATTTGGACTAGGCTCTTGGGGTATCGGCTCACCATCAATAAGCAGCTCGCCCCTCGTCTGACTTTGAGTACCCAATAACAAGTTTAGAAAGGTGCTTTTACCACAGCCAGACGTACCGACCATAGTAATGAATTCACCCTCTTCAACCTTGATACTGAGCCGCTCAAGCACCACATTGTCGCCATATTCCTTCCACAGATTATGAGCTTCGATCATGATCTACCTCCTTGAGCATTCCAGGGATACAAGCGGGTATTAATCCATGCCAATGCCTGATCGAACATAAAAGCAAGCAAGGTAATCCAGGCCACATAGGGCAAAATTACATCCATCGACATATAACGACGAACTAAAAAGATGCGATAACCTAGACCATCGGTGGCAGCGATTGCCTCGGCAGCTATCAGGAACAACCAACCGGCACCTAGGGACAGGCGCACAGCATCTATCAGTCTAGGCATCAGTTGCGGCAGCAATACCCTAATCAATATCTGCGATGTATTGGCCCCCAAGGTTTGCGCTTTGACTAATTGCTCGGAGGGAATCTCCAGCGTACGGCGCTGTATATCACGAGCAATAAAGGGGGTAATGCCGATGGCAATCAGCACCACCTTTGACAATTCACCCAAACCAAAAACGATAAACAGTACCGGTAACAGTGCCAGCGGCGGGATCAGCGAAGTCACCGTTAGCAACGGTGAAAGGCCAGCTCCAACCAACGGCAGAGCCCCTGTCAGCATCCCAACCACCAAACCGAGGACAGCTGCAATCAGCACGCCCAACGATAAACGTGTCAGGCTGCTAGCGGTATCCACCCACAATAGGTAGTCACCACTGCGTTTGTTCGGCTCGAATGCCATACGATCAATTGCGGCGCCGATCTGTTCAAAGCCCGGCAACAGCTTGTCGTTGGGATTGAGTTCTAAACGAGCATCAGAGCCAACCACATAGGCCATCACCAATAATACAAAGGGCAACAACCCAAGCATCACATTAAACGCTGGTGCAGGCTTAAAATTAATCATACGCTTCATCGAACCGCTCCTGTTTTTTTGATAGGTCGACGGTTTAAAGCTTGCCGTCGGCAGCCATCTGCATATAAGTAGGATCAAAACGCAGTTTGACATTACCCGTATTACCGTAGGTTCCGGCAGGGGTTTCAATACCGATGAAGCCAGCGTTATCTGCACCATCACCCAACAAGCCATGTTTAAAGGAGAACTCGGCCACATTTTGCATAGTGCTTACCAACTTTTTGCTAGTGGTAAGATCTAGGGCTGCAGCGGGGGTGTAGAACATCTCTGTACTAGCCAGCTGAGCATCGTACCCAGCCAAGTCAGTAGCAGAAGCTTCAGCCATGGCGGTACGAGCAGTAATTCCCTCGTCACCGGCAGCACTCATGATTGCCATGATTTCGTACCAGGCACCTGTCAGCGCTTTACCCAGTTTGGGGTTTTCCTTAAGGGTCTCGGTGTTGACCACAAGTAGATCGATAATCTCACCTGGGACTTGCGAAGAATCAAATACTTTATGGCTATTAGGCACACTAAGAATTTCGTTTAGCAGAGGGTTCCAGGTAGTAACCGCAGTAACATCATCAGTGCCGTAGACCGCTACCATATCGGCATCAGAAGTGTTGACTACTGTGATATCGCGCTCGGATAGCCCCACTGTATCTAGCCCTCGGGCCAGCAGGTAGTGGGACACACTCAACTCCACCAGGTTGACGTTTTGTCCCTTTATAGCGGCGAGAGAATCAGCACCTTTGAGGACAACTCCGTCGTTACCGTTAGAAAAGTCACCTACGACTAACGCGGTGCTGTCCACGCCGCCGGCAGCGGGAATGGTCAATGCATCCATGTTGGTCATGGTACAAGCATCAAACTGACCAGAGGTGTATTGGTTGATCGACTCAATATAGTCATTGATCTGCACCACATCGATTTCAATGTCGTACTTGTCCGCCCATTTTTTTACAATACCCTGTTCGGCACCATAGGCCCAGGGCATCCAGCCAACGTAGATCGACCAACAAATTTTGAAGTTGTCACGGGCAAGTGCGTTGCTTGAAAGCAGTAAAGACAGGGTTAAAATTATCAGTCGTTTCATAAGACACCTCTTAGATTTTTAATCAATTACACAGAGTACTCTCGGCAATACGCCAACCTAAGTCTCCCGGGCTTTTATCCCGCCGTGTAACCTTTATCTAAAAGGTCGAATGCTCTCGGACCAGTCGCCACCCAATGATAGCCGGAACCCTAGCACTCTATTTTGTGTGATGCCGTTTTACCAAGAGTACGGACAAACTAAAAATGCATAATATATGCCAAAAAAATAATCTCTTTAGAAACAGCAAGTTGAAACAATGTAGAAAATTCAATTGTTACATTTTGCACCACAATAGAACCCAACGAACAACTTTAGCGCATGAATATCTCCCTTATATAAGCTCTGGCTTAGAATACATGCTGCCAAAAACACTTGATGTCCAGCACCCTTTTTTATTCGATAAAGAGACAAAGACCTCTCTGCCAGAGAAGATATGAACAAGGGTATTGCCAGCCTATTGAGCTGATAAAGCCCAATCAAATCTACCATGTGCTACATGTAACTCTTTAGTAAATATTGAACTGGAACGCATTAAGGCTAGGAGGGTCCAATATCACACTTACCCATTATCAGGTACGATGGATTTTTGACCACGACAAGCAAGCCCGTATCTTAAGCAATAGATTCATTCCGCTCGTTAACGAAGTACTACTTTGAGGTTTATCCATAGTGAAACAACATACATTCGTTACATTATTAGTGTCTGTAGTTACGCCTTTGCTTCTAGTAAATAATGTTCATGCAAACGAACAGGAATCCTTCAAATGCCCTGTTGATCAGGTGTACAGCACTGGTTCGGGCAGATCTGTTGATATGGATGGAGGAGAGATCGAAGTCACTGTTCAGGGCCGTGTGGTAACGATAAAAAATCCCCGGATTAATGGTTTTGGCACCCATGACCTAACACTCATCACAAACACGAATATTGAAATTAAAGGCCGCAACAGATCCATGATTTTTTCACTGAGGAGAGTTCCCCGGGAATTTGTTCTGCATACAGGCATTGGCCCATCAAATTTCAGCTATAAAGGTGGCGGCCATACTGGGAAACAAATGAGGGTTGCTGGTAAATGCTCTAAGCTATAACGTACTGCAATCACATATAGTAGCGCATTTACAAAAAATCAGATTACAAGTCTAAAGGAAGCACAGATCACTAGGTAATGTGTTCATCCAGGTAGCTATTTACCTCTGATTCAATCATTCCTTTAAAGGCCATCATTAATAATCCAAGTTTGACGTCCACCTGCACGGTTGTCTCATTGAAACCTACCTTGGCATCAGCGCTATGGTAGGTGTAGTGAACGATATTTCCTTCTAGGTGATACTCACCACCAAATTTTGCTGTAAGTTTTTGTCCCAGTTCTTCTGTCATTGAGCGCAGTTGCTCTTCATCCATATTATGATGTCTTTTAATTTGAATATGGCTCATTAACCTACCTCTTTCATTATCATTGTTATATCAGGCAAGTTCGAAACAACCCCTCATTGTCTCGGCAGGATATCTATATACTTTCATTGTTTTCGAGAAAGTCTGATGCTTAAGAAAACAGCATATAAAGATCAGAATGCTTAAACTACCTGGAAGGGTTTAAATGCTAGCTTTGTTTCAGTCCCTGGTCTAGCTTTGTTTAGCTCAAACCCCTTACAAATATTAGCTCAGAGCTCTCATTAATCTCAGCTCAGGGCTGTTTATCACGCAGGTACAATAAATTACATTCTGCGGCAAACTCGCGTTGTTGATCGCCCATATAAGGCATTAACAACGTCATGATTTGTAATATAGCGCTCTGTATAAAAGGGTGTTGACTTAGTGCTCGTTTTCTAAGATTTTGAAACTCAAACCAATGGGTGTATATCAGCATCATGTTATCCGCGAGCTCATCGATCAAAACATAGTCTAGCTCTTTACCGGCAACATGTTGCTCATTTAACAGCTGGCCTAACATAGTACGTATTGACTGGTATTGTTGCTCCAACATACGGCGAAATCGATTTTCTATCGCAGAATACTTCTGTAATAGATCGGTAGTATTCCGAAAGAAGAACCGGTAGTGATATAGATGCTCCAAAAGTACATACAAATGAAGCCAATGTTCTTCTAATGTATCACCCGCATCACGGATATCATCCAGTAAGGCAACAACCCCCGATTCAAATTGCCCATACAATGCAGCAACAATTTCTTCCTTGCCCTTAAAATGGTAATAAAGATTTCCGGGGCTAATATCTAATTCATTAGCAATATCAACGGCTGACAAGTTCGCCTCACCTTCATCATTAAATAACTGAAGACTTACTTCCAAAATAATATCTCGTCGCTTCATTGCCATATATATTTACTTTCCATTAAAGACATACTTACCACTGAAAACAGGCGCGTGGGCATATGATTAAATCAGTATTTTTGGACAATTAATAAAAAATTTAAAAAAAGCCTTTTATTAGTATGTGTTTTCTAAAAAAAATCCTTACTGTGTATGCAACATTTGGAGATTTGACCTCCAACCCCACTATTCACGGAGATACTACTATGGCTGACGTAAAGAATGCTATCGATAAAACAGAAGAACTGGCGCGCAAAATCTGGCTTGCTGGTCTTGGTGCTTATGGTCAAGGATTCAATAACATTCAAGGTGGCTACGATAAGATGAGTGACAAAACACGTCACTTTTTTGATGGCCTGGTAGAACAAGGTACAAAAATTGAAGCCGAAGCGAAAAGTACTATTGGTAAAGTTGAAGCTGAAGCTAAAAGCACCATTGATAAAGCTGGCGAAAAAATCAAAGCTCAAGGTGAAAAGCTGAAAGAACAAGGCAAAACTATTCGTAAAGAAGGTGTAAACCTGAATGTTTCAGCCCGTGTTGAAGAAATTCGCGAAAAAGTGTCTTCCAAAATTTCTATGCCTTCATTCTCAACATCTAACAATGATGAAAAACTCGAAGAATTGAACGCTAAACTGGAAAGCTTGATCGAAGAAGTTTCTAAATTATCTGCAGCACCTAAAGCCCCTGTTGCAGAAAAAGCAGAAACACCTGCACCAAAGAAAAAAGTGCCAGCTCGTAAACCAGCACCCAAAAAAGAACAGGATGCTGCGTAAAGAATTAGTTTTTATCCCCCTCTGCTCTATGAGCAACTAGTGTAATAGGTCATCTCCCAGTGGCCTGTAACTCCAGGCCACTTTAATGTGGCCTTTTTTTTGCCTGTCAGTTTCTGCTTACCACTTATTTAATTTTTTATTACGCCGATCCTTTCGGTTATATGGCAATACTGCCACCAGGTCGAACTATTCTTAAAATGGCAAACAAAAAAAGATAAGGCACTAAATCCAGAACTAAACTTACATTGAGAGGCCTTTTTATGGAGGCAGTCAATGTTTTATATAATAGGAAGTCAAAATAAAACACATCCGCAAGGTTTCAGCACAAACCTGTTGGGATTACTCTTATTACTAATTTCTTTGATGCTACCACTGGAACTGTATGCTCAGGATTTGTTCTCCAACCACTCATTTTCACAGTGGTACAGTGAGCAGAAATTAAACCTCTCACAATTAAACAATGAACAACTGCTAGAAAGAGCACAGCATCTGCGTTCAAACAATCCAAACACAACTCAACAAACGCTCAATTACCAATGGCTTAAAGCACACCAAAATGACGACTCTATTGTTGGTAAAAAAGTCTACCAAACACTTTTTAAACGAGGTTTAAAAGCGTTTTGGAATCACCAACGAAAAGAACGATTTAAAAGTGAGCACATACCTGACATCAATGGTCGAGGCTCTGTTTCTAATGAGGTTGATTACAAACTTCGACTAAACTCTGATGAGCTAAAAGTTAAATTAAGCTACGAGTTTTAATTCATTTTACTTCGGGCTCTGGAGCTTTGGATTCTTAAATTATGAATATGTAATTCTGAATTCGGGCTTTTTTTGCTAGAATCACCGCAGTTAAAACACACCAAAATAAAACTAGCCTAACAACTCATAACATTTAATTTTCTATCAGCTCCCCTGCTGATAGCTATTTAGATAACAGATTGTAATCTTTGCTGTTGTGAATCAGGCATTACCAAGTAAGAGAGCGACACTTGAATAACGAGATCGAACAAGTATTACCCCCTGCCAACCTATTTCGTCGCTTAATGGCTATGCTCTACGATGCTTTTTTACTATTAGGGATTAGCTTTGCCTATGGCGTAGTTGTTTTGTTGTTGCGTCTGCTTGCAGGTGAAGACACCATGCAAGCACCCAGTAGTTTCTTACAAGTCATCATCGTCATTGGACTGTGGTTTTTTTATGCACTTTTTTACGTATGGTGCTGGCGTAGAACAGGGCAAACTTTGGGAATGAAATCCTGGCGGCTTCAGTTACAAGGTTTAGATCAACAATTTCCCGATTGGAAATCATGCTGGCTGAGGTGCTTACTGGCACCTATATCCATGGCCATATTAGGCATTGGTTATCTTTGGTGCATGATAGACAAACAAGGACGCTGTCTACATGACATCTACAGTAATACCCAAGTAGTGCTGCTGCCAAAGAAAGTACGCAAGAAAAAGACACGAAAAGATTAAAGAGATTAGCCAATAACTAACAAACTTATGAAGCTCGACGTAGTAATATCATTCCAATTAGGCAACAAACAATAGCGGGAAAAGCGACGGCCAATAGCGGAGAAAACCCAAATACAATACTGGCTGGACCTAACAAATCCTGACTCGTTCTAAATACAAGCCCTACCACAACGCCGGCAAACACCCGGTATCCCATTGTAACCTCACGCAATGGGCCAAAGATGAAAGAAATAGCAATTAACACCAGACTAATAATGGTCAGTGGCTGAAGGGCCTTATCCCAAAATACTAATTCATATTTGGACGCATCTTGCCCCTGTTCTTTCAAATAATTACTGTATTCATTCAGCCCTCTCATGGCCAGGGACTCTGGAGGCAAGACGATAAGGTTTAATAATTCAGGGGATAACTTGGTATTCCAGTCACGGGTAACAAAGGTCGTCACCTCTGTGCTGTCACCCAAAAAGTGGGTCACTGCGCCCAGCTCTTCTACCCAATGGTCACCTTGAAAAGATGCCCGCCCGGCAAAGCTGGATTGTTGCAACACGTGCTGATCATCAAATTGATAACGAGTTACACCAAACAGTACCCCCCCAGGATAGACTGCATTGAAATGCATAAACTCATTACCTTCTTTATTCCAAAAACCGCTCACAGATTCTTGAGCTGTTTTACCTCCCTTTAACAACATTCGGCGGCTTTCCGCATATTGATCAGTATAAGGGACTACATATTCACCCAGTAGTGATCCTAAAAGCACAAGAACTAAAATTGGTCTTAACACTAACCAAACAATCCGAAGAGCAGACATCCCTGCAGCACGCATCACAACTAATTCTGAATTATTGGCAAGTACTCCAAGGCCTATCAAACAGCCAATCAGGGACGACATAGGAAGGTATTCGTAGATCCGAGCAGGCAAGGTCAGGGCCACATAGATAATTACCTGCTTAAAGGTATAATCCTTCGCAATATCACCACGCCCATCGTTAATAGCACCGATAGCATCAATGGCCACGATGATTAGCAGCACCAATGTAATAGCACCTAGAACAGATGTTGAAATATAACGCGACAACTGTCTCATCTAGATGTACTCAAAGTAATAAATATGTCAAAGGGGATCATTATTTTGCCCCAAATGTTTTATTTTGCTTTAACCGCTGTCTCACAACAGGCAAAAACAACAAAGTCAGCGCAATAAACAAAAACAAGGCATGCACCCACCACAACCCGAGACTAGAAGAAATTTTTCCATCTTCAACAGCTCCCCGGGCTGCATTCAAAATCACCAAATAAATCACATAAAGTAAAACTGCTGGCAACATTCGTGCAAAACGCCCCTGCCTTGGATTTGTTTTGCTTAGTGGAATAGCCAGCAATGTCACAACCAGCACCAATACTGGTACAGAAAAACGCCACTGTAGTGCAGCGATGTTTGCTTTTTTATCAGACTTGAGTAATTCCTCTGTGGGCAATGCATCGGCCTTGGCTCTACGCCCACTTTTTTTAGGCTTACTTAAACGCTGGCCATACTCTTCAAAACGCGTGATTTGATAATCTGCCTGCCCAGGTATTCCCTGAATACGATAACCATTTTCCAATACTAAATAGCCTGGTTTCTTTGGATCAGACTTGTGCTGACGCCCCTTCTCTGCGACAACCAACACCAGCTGCTTGCCATCCACAGCATCTGGATTGTTTTCCGCCAAAAACACATCTGTCATGATGCCTTTCTCGCTTACTTCTTCAGAATAGGTGACACCCTTCCCCCCCTGAAGAGGATAAAAATGGCGACCGACCATACCGTCTAATTCACCACGTTCTTTTTGTGCTGTAAGAAGTGCCTCTGCTTTTCTTAATCCTGAAGGCCCAACATCAAAACTAAGCCATGCAACAAAGAGTGCAACAAATAGGCTGGGAATCATCGTATACACAACTAACCTTGCTTGGCTCATGCCACAAGCAATCATGACTGTCATTTCGTTTTGTACGTAAAAACGACCATATGCCAGCAACACGCCCAAGAAGAACGCCAAGGGTAAAATCAACTCCAAAAATCCCGGCAAACGATACCCAATGACAGCGAGAAGAATTCCCGCATCTAATTCACCTGCAGCAGCCTGAGCAAGATATTTGACAAAACGTCCACTAATAATAACTAGCAACAATACCGTGCAGACCGCAAATGTTGATGATAATAAATCACGAGCCAGGTAACGAAATATGAGCAATGAAAAATTCCTGTTATGCTTTGCAAAACTACATGCTGACAATTATCCAGATTTATCTTGAGCTTGTCTTGTTAAGTCTTCACCCTTAAGACAGATTATGTGGGTGCTGTTTACTACTTAATTTAGCTTTTCTGCTATTTATTAACAGCCACTTAAAAATAACCGTTGGAGAAACCATGGAATTTACCGCTGTTGCTTGCAACCTACTGACGAAAAAAACTGACTGCCTGGTTATTACCTTAGGTAATCAAGTTACTGATAATGCACCTGAAAAATCTAGTGCATTGGAAGCTATAGACAACGCAACAAGTGGTTTGATCTCACGATTACTAAAAAGTGGCGATTTAAAACAAGAGCCCAATAGCTCCGTTTTAATTAACGAACCACAAGGCCTTTCTGCAGACAGATTGTTAATACTGGGAACAGGAAGCAAGCCTCTAAACGAGCAGTCATTTGTGGCCCTAGCCAAAAATATAGCAGGGCAACTCACCAAACTACCGATCAAAACTGCCTGCATCTCTCTTGCTGGCCTTGAAGTCGATTCACGGGATGATCATTGGCAGGCTCAACAACTTGCCAGCCATGTAGCTCAATCGGGTTATCTATTCAACCCTTTTAAAAACAAAGAGAAAAAGCCCACCACACTAAAACAAGTTACATTAGCCTTACCATCGCGCAAGGGACTAGATAAATCAAAAACACATCTAAACCTGGGCAATGCCATTGCCAATGGTGTGAACCTGTCTCGTGAGTTAGGCGACCTGCCTGGGAATATTTGCACACCCTCCTATTTAGCGAACCAGGCAAAGAAAATTGCGAAAAAGCATCCCAAGCTCAGTTGCAAAGTACTGGATGAAAAACAAATGAAGGCATTGGGGATGGGCTCTCTATTGTCTGTCACAGCAGGCACCGTACAACCGGCAAAACTCATCGTGCTTGAATATAACCGTGGTAACAAAAGCGACAAACCAGTAGTCCTTGTCGGTAAAGGTGTCACCTTTGATTCAGGAGGCATTAGTCTCAAACCCGGCGCAGCGATGGACGAAATGAAATACGATATGTGTGGTGCTGCCAGTGTGCTTGGTACCTTCGCTGCACTCACTGATGCTGATTTACCCATAAATGTGGTGGGAATCATTCCGGCTGTTGAAAATATGCCAAGTGGTAAAGCCACAAAACCTGGGGATATTGTTAAAAGTATGTCTGGGCAGACCATCGAGATTCTTAATACCGATGCAGAAGGTCGACTCATCCTCTGCGATGCATTGACTTATGCAGGGCGGTACAAACCCAAAGCCGTTGTAGATATTGCCACCTTAACGGGTGCCTGTGTTATGGCACTTGGCAGCCATGCTACGGGGATGCTCAGCAATAATGATGAGCTGGCCGCGTCATTGGATACCGCAGGCCAAATCAGTGCTGACAGGGTCTGGCGACTACCACTTTGGAACGAATACGATAAACAGCTAAAGAGTAACTTCGCTGATATGGCAAACATTGGTGGGCACCAAGCCGGAACGATCACTGCCGCCTGCTTCCTCGGACGTTTCACCAAAGACTACCATTGGGCACATTTGGATATTGCAGGCACAGCCTGGAATAGCGGTGCCAACAAAGGGGCTACAGGTAGACCAGTTTCACTTTTAGTCCAGTTCCTGGTCGAACAGCTCTAATAACTTACATTAATCCGGTTCAGTGAATTGAATGACCCATATTAATTTTTACCGTATCAACGGCAACTTCGATACAGCACTTAAACTCGCCTGTCAGTTAACGGAAAAGGCCTATCAACAGGGCTTGACCGTTTTGCTGCATACACCAGAGTCATCTATTTCAAAACAATTAGATGAGCAGTTATGGCGTTTTAAACCAAGCTCGTTCCTACCCCACACCCTAGAAAACAATCCAAAAGAAGCAATCTCGATCAGTCATCAAAATGAACCGGGAGAACATCACGGATTATTAATAAACCTTGGTAATAGTACCCCTGATTGGTTTTCGCGCTTTGAGAAAGCCATAGAAATTGTTTACGATGACCAGCAAACTATTGATCAAAAAAGGGATCAATATAGCTTCTATAAAAATCGTGGCTACCCTATCAAATACCATGATTTAACAAGCTCAGACAAATAAATACTCGACATAGATATGTGACAAACCAAAACAAATGGCTCAAGACGAACAAGACAAAAAAGGTAAGCTAATCAATGAACTGGATTCATTGCGCTATACCCTGAACAGCGGCCATGAATTCCAACAGGATATTCCAACACTTAACGAACCTCACCCTACACCAGCCCCTGAACCATCAGAACAGTGTGATTTATTTAGGGATAGTGACGGTATTATTCATGACACTGATCTTGATGTTCCTATTCTGACGGATGCTTATGAAGAACAAGAACCCGAAGTTGAACCTGATCATGCCAAAAGTACTACCTCTTCTGAGTTAACTGACAGCTCCGAAGCCGTTGATTCTATTAACTTATCTGATCCTACAAATCTTGAAATACCACCGGAACCTACACCCCTCTTTACTGAGACATCACAATCCGAACCACAAACACCAGCCAATATAGAACAACTCAGTGATGAAACAGACTCATCAGTCATGGAACTAGAGCAGGTTCTGGATGAGTTAGTTGCTGAACAGTTACCTAAACTAGAACAACAACTCCGCCAGAAGTTGCGTGATGAATTAGAAGCTGGTAACGAAACTGATAAAGAAGCGGATAGTATGCAGATAAATATTGACCAAAAGCCTTAAGCGCTATTCCACAATCCCATTGAAATAAGTCCGTCGACGAAACCAAGCCACCCCTTTATAATTCCCGCCTTTATCAGCTCATAGTGGAAAAATAAGCCCGTACTATATTGGCGCTATTTATTGGAACTATCTATTGGCACTATCTATTAACACTGCCTCGGCGCTAACCGATAAACATACAAACAAACGAGTAAACATGGAAAAGACCTATCGTCCCCAAGACATTGAAAGCCAGTGGTACCAAACCTGGGAAGACAAAGGCTACTTTAAGCCCGCGAATAATGATGCAGACCCCTACTGCATTATGATTCCACCACCCAATGTCACAGGTAGTCTGCACATGGGCCATGGTTTTCAGGAAGCCATCATGGATGGTCTGATCCGTTATCACCGAATGAAGGGGAACAACACTCTGTGGCAGGTAGGCACGGACCATGCTGGTATCGCGACACAAATGGTTGTCGAACGTCTGCTAAGTGCTGATGGTATTTCCCGGCACGATCTTGGACGTGAAAAATTTATTGAAAAAGTCTGGGAGTGGAAAGAGGAATCCGGTGGCACCATTACCCGCCAACTGCGCCGCCTAGGTGCTTCACCAGACTGGTCCCGTGAACGTTTCACCATGGATGACGGCTTTTACCAGGCAGTTCAGGAAGTCTTTATTCGACTACATGAAGATGGCCTAATCTATCGTGGTAAGCGGTTGGTGAATTGGGATCCGAAACTGCACACTGCTATTTCTGACCTGGAAGTTATCTCAGAAGAAGAAAATGGCTATCTCTGGCATTTCAAATACCCTCTGACAGATGGTAGTGGCCACCTGACCGTTGCCACCACTCGTCCAGAAACCATGCTGGGTGATACTGCTGTTGCGGTTCACCCTGACGATGAGCGTTACCAGCACCTTATAGGCAAGACTATTACCCTGCCCCTAGCCAATCGTGAAATCCCAATTATTGCCGATGATTATGTGGACCGTGAGTTCGGTACCGGCTGTGTAAAAATCACCCCAGCCCATGACTTCAATGACTATGAAATGGGTCAGCGACACGATCTATTCATGATCAACTTGTTTAATGACGACGCCCAGCTGAATGACAATGCACCGAAAGCGTACGTGGGGATGGATCGATTTGATGCCCGTAAACAAGTGGTCTCCGATCTGGATAGCTTGGGTCTTCTTGAAAAAGTTGATGATCACAAATTAAAAGTACCACGTGGAGACCGCTCTGGTGTTGTTATCGAGCCCTACCTCACGGACCAGTGGTATGTAAAAACTGCACCATTGGCAGAGAAAGCCATTGCCGCTGTGGAAGGTGGCGATATTCAGTTTGTGCCCAAACAATACGAAAACATGTACTTTTCCTGGATGCGCGATATCCAGGACTGGTGTATCTCCCGCCAGCTGTGGTGGGGACACCGGATTCCTGCCTGGTACGATGATCAGGGTAATGTTTATGTAGGTCGTTCCGAACAAGAAGTCCGCGAAAAAAATAATCTGGGCGACATCAATCTGAAGCAGGATGAGGATGTACTGGATACCTGGTTCTCCTCTGGCCTTTGGACTTTTGGAACGCTGGGCTGGCCAAATGCCGATAACGACCAAGATATTGCTGAATTGCTCAAAACCTTCCACCCTACCAATGTACTGGTAACAGGTTTCGATATTATTTTCTTCTGGGTTGCCAGGATGATTATGATGACGCTGTATTTTATGGATGAAGTGCCCTTTAAAACTGTTTATGTGCATGGGTTAGTTCGAGATAGTCATGGGCAAAAGATGTCCAAATCCAAGGGCAATGTACTCGACCCTATCGATTTGATCGACGGTATTGAACTCGAACCATTAGTGGCAAAACGTACCGCCGGTATGATGGTTCCTCACCTTCGTGAGAAAATTGAAAAACAAACCCGCAAGGAATTCCCGGATGGTATCGAGTCCTATGGTACAGATGCCCTGCGCTACACCTATTATTCCCTAGCCTCCACAGGCCGCGACATCAACTTTGATGTTGGCCGCATCGAAGGCTTCCGTAATTTCTGTAACAAAATCTGGAATGCCGCCCGCTATGTGCTGATGAACTGTGAAAATCAGGATTGCGGGCAAAACGATAAGGATGGAGGTAACGATGTTGAACTATCCCTGGCTGATCGCTGGATTATAAGCCGGCTACAACAAGCAGAAGCTGCTGTTGCAGAAGCCATTGCCAACTACCGTTTTGATTTAGCATCTCAAGCTATTTATGAGTTTGTCTGGAATGAATACTGTGATTGGTACTTGGAACTCTCCAAACCCGTTCTATGGGATGAAAATGCCAGCCCTGCGCTACAAAAAGGGACTCGCCGCACCTTAATTCGAGTACTGGAAACTACCCTGCGTATGGCACACCCGCTGATGCCATTTATCACCGAAGAGATCTGGCAACAGGTTAAAACCTTAGCGGGTGCCGAAGGTGACACAATCATGCTGCAACCCTATCCAGAAGCAGATGCCAGCAAGATTGATGAACAAGCCACTAATGATATTGAATGGCTGAAAAATGTAATTATCGGTATCCGTAATATCCGTGGTGAGATGAATATTTCACCAGGAAAAATGCTTCCCGTATATTTCAATAATGGATCGCCTCAGGATAAACAACGCCTGGAAAATAATCAGCAATTTCTGTCCAAATTAGCCAAACTGGATTCCGTTACTTGGCTTAACCAAGGTGAAGAAGCACCCATGTCCGCCACGGCATTAGTGGGCGACATGGAAATTCTTGTTCCAATGGCAGGACTAATCGATAAAGATGCCGAGCTTGCTCGACTCAATAAAGAAACCGAAAAATTACAAAAAGAATTGATGAAAGTTAAGGGTAAACTCAACAACGAAAAATTTGTCAGCAATGCTCCCGAAGAAGTCGTAGCAAAGGAAAAATCCAGACTGGAAGAAATGGAAACTACTTTAAACAAGCTGAATCAACAACAACTAAGTATTTCTGAGCTTTAATCGCTTTAAGCTATAAAGAAAAACCCCACCTAAAAAGGTGGGGTTTTTTATATCAGCATTATCATTTACAGAACAAAGTATTAACGACGTGCTGCCTGCTTTAGCTTTTTGATAAATTTGAAGTCTTTGGCCTTGGTACAAGTCTTGCCCTTAGTACCGCTATAATTGTAATCACGATGTCCGTAGGCATACTTCTCATCACATAATGGCGGAACCACATTCTCTAAGTCAAAAGACCATACTGCATCACCATGACCATCTGGAACATTATCCAGGTTAGTACTATCAGGGTGCTGCACAGCGACTACAAACTGAGTTGGGTTTTTAGGGTTAAAGATCATACCCGTTGCTTCAGCACCATCAACCTGAATACTCATAAAGTGATCGATAGATTCTGCAACACCATCGTTATCAGTATCGCGAGCGAACCAGATATCACCACCCACTTCAGAACCATTAGGCGCATCTTCAATAATGTAGATGTTACCCAAAGCATCCTGAGCCAAGTTATCGGGTGAATTCATTTCAGCTGTTGTTGGCAAGAAGCCTTCGTTTTTAGCCGTATCTGCATCGCTAGCAAATACGCGAACAATGGCATTTTTCTTCCCTTTCATTTCAACAGAGTACACCGTACGCTCTGATGTAGCAGTGAAATACAACACCTCGCGACCATTAGCCAACGTACCTACTTCGATATCTTCCGGGCGACCAAAAGGTGTGCCATTCACTTCATCTGCAGCAGGACGACCACCGAAGGTATCGGGGTTATCAGGGGAACTTGAGATGCCATCACGGAAGGGGTCAGTCTCTGCATCTTCTAGACGCACCCAGGATGCCTTACCAGTACGAACAGTATTAATATTGGCAGCAGAGTTATAGTATTCCGCAGGGTTGCCATCAAACCCATCCACTACAAGTACCCAAACTTTACCGCCTTCGGAGTAATCGTAGGGGTTAGTAAATTTGATTTTGTAGATTGAACCAGAATTATATTCATCGACAAAATACAGTGTTGCAGGATCTTTTTTCGAAAAAAGCAGACCTTCATGAGAAACATTAGGCACACCGGTCAATTCACGAACTTTAATTTTATCAGCAGACGCTTGTGGATTTGTTACTTCCATCAGACGACCTAAACCAGACCACTCTTCACCTAATAACAAGGTACCATTAGGCGTATAAGTAGATGGATCAAATGCGCCCCAGTCAGTATCAGTCCATGAAGATTTGACACCGCGAACACCTGTTGCATCACCAGAGAATAGAACTTCTGTGTGACCAGTTCTTAAATTATGGCGTGTTACACCTGCACCATTTGCCGTCTCATGGGGAATAAACAAATGCTTGCCACGAGGATCAAAAGAGATCATATCAAACATAGAAGCCCCACTTCCCAAACCAGGAACACGGACAGTAGATTGATCTGCATTTGCTTCAACATCACTCAAACTCAACAACTTAGTTTGACTGATACCAGCTGGGGTCTGCCATGGCGAGTTCAATTCATTGATATGATTTGGGGTAGCAACCGCGGTAGATTGGGTTAATGGGGTAAAAAACGTATCGGTACCGGCCAGTAACAATGGAGATATAACCATTGCACTTGCACCAACTAAAACACTACGAATATTAAGTTTCATTGATTTCTCCTGAATCAAAGTAAACATTGGATATACTTTTATTTGCTCACAATTATTTTCACCTTAAGTTCACGTTTAGCGCTCACACCCAAAGGCACCGGCTCTACAACATGTACAACCATTACCCTAAAGGAGGAATATGTTATTAATTTTAATTATTTGTTAAATATTTTTGACAAAAAAAAGACTGGAATTTCAAATAAAAATATAAGAAATCCACAGCCTTAAAGTGGGGAAATAAATATCTGCCAGAAAGAACAGCTAGGAACAAAAAGGAGCAATTCCAAGCAACAACTAATTGCCTCTCCAATCCAAACGAATATCCCAGGGGAAGAACAATTCACCAGGTAAGGTTGGTGAAGTCTCGTTATCTACTTTGTCATAAACATTGGGCGGGGGTGTAACCGTTGCATCACGACCATAAATAAAATCCTGATCTTTAACGATTACCCTGTAAGCTTTGTTTAGTGTTAATGCTCGCTCAGGTGATGGGGTGATCAGCTCATAGACATCTGCTGCTTGGGCAATTTTTTCTTTGTTTAAACTGCCATCAGCTTTAAACCAACGAGAAAACATTTCAGGGTTACTGCGGAACTCACCACCGCCACCCACACGCTCAAGATAGGTAGCGATCTCTCCCGTAGTTTCACCCATAGTTGGGGCATCAGGCATACCTCGCAAATTGATATACCCCCAACCTTTTTCACCATCTACTTTTCGAGCAAAACTAAAGGTTTTATCAACTGTTGATCCAATGGAGTTATGGCACCCCATACAGAAAAAATTTTCTTCGTGGGTGCTGGCACGTAATTGGCCATTTTTCCCTTCAATAAAGCCCTGTATAGACCAGCCAGTTCCATTGTCTAATCCCATATGACCGAGCCGTGTATAACCAGGAAGGTGGCCCAACTCTTTCTCAAATTGCTCCAATTGATAATATCGAGACATGGAACCTTTATCATAGGCTTGCCACTTGCGCATATAACGCACCTCTTTCATCCTGGTAGAGATGCCCACATTTCCTTTTTCATCCACATCGATATAACGAACTGTGTGTAAAAACTCGGTATCTTTTGGATAAAGATGAGTATCGATAAAATATGCTTCTGCGGCACCAACCCAATGACTGACATCAGTAATTTGAGTGATTTCAGTTAACTGTCCATCGGCGTTCAAATCTTTACCAACAACCTTTTCATCAATTGCCGGAGTGGTAATTGATGAAAATCCCTTAATATTAGCTTCCAGTATCGCGAGATTAGCCTGATAAATATCACGGAAATATTTACCCTCTTTATTGGTCCGATATATATCAGCCAGCCTAATCATGACATCATCTGTGGAGCCATTAGTAGGCCAAAATGTACTGGGCATTGGCTTGTAATTAAAGGCAACCCAATGACTACCATCCA
The DNA here is from genome assembly GCA_021773405.1 of Porticoccus sp. Classification (GTDB taxonomy): domain Bacteria; phylum Pseudomonadota; class Gammaproteobacteria; order Pseudomonadales; family Porticoccaceae; genus Porticoccus. The sequence goes on along the minus strand of JAJFKD010000175.1, from coordinate 8,377 downwards.
AAGCAAAACCCTCACCATCAAAGGCTTTAGTACCATGTTGTAAATTCTTCAGATCCGGAATCCAACCCTGAAAATCTGCTTTCTCCAACCTATCTGGCAACTCTGAATAATTATCCTCAGCAATCCACTGTAATATCGCCTTATCACTGATAGCAGCCACTCGTTCTGATCGATCTTCAAATAAGTTTTTCCAATGGTTTGTTAACCCAACCTCGCTAAAGCTATAGGCAAGCTGAATATCCCCATCGTTCATTGTATTTTCACGGCCTGGCACATTATTCTGATGACACACGTAACAAGGATTATGCTCACCCTCTGTTTTTGTATAACACTGCGGGGGAATAATGGCTTCCCTGTTATACATGGATGTCGTCGGGTGGACAGATAGGACTTCAGGAATTACCGTATTATTTTCTTTTAAGTTCACGACAATTTGTTCGTGGTAAGGCAACTCATCATCTGCAGCATTGCTCGACAAAGAAAAAACCCAGAAAGCAGCCATTATTACCACACTGACTTTAATCATAAAAAACTCACTATAAATTTATAATTCCGTGGCGTAGCACTGAATACCAAAGCACTGCCTTCAATAACAGCCGTGAGACCTCCATCAAAAAAGTTGCCCGCAGCAGAACCATCAACTGTGGTGCCACGGCAAATAAGGGTAAGAGACTGAACACCGTTGTACGCAACGAGAGCTGTCAGGTTAGTTTGAATGTTCTCTTTAAAAATAATATGAGTAATGGAACTATCAACATTTGACTGAGAAATGGCTTGTTGCAGGGAGGCTTCATCATAAACCGTATTGCCTGCCATCGTGCTAGAAGAGATCAGCTCCAGCATCATTGCTGAGGCCAGTACTACTGGGCTCTTGTTTGCGTATTTCATGTTCATGTCATCATTGGCTGCGGAAAAACTGAAATACAAACCGTAGAGGTCGACAATTGCAGTACAGTGACAAATAGATTACAAGATTATGTCCGGTTTATTTCAGGCCATGATACTGTTTAGAAATAATTCCGACCTGATCTTTGGTAAAAATAAGCAGATGAAAATAAGTACTGAGATGAAATAATAACGTCACAAAAAAAACATACTCTGCTGTTTCATCCATGAGGTTTTTCCATTGGCAAAAGTAGCCCAACTGTTATCCCCAAAAACATTATTCATACTCCTTCCCAGTATTATTTCCTTATCTGGGTTAATACTGGTTATGAATCTGTGTTACAGGGATTACCAAGACCTTAAGAATATGGAGCAAGCAAACACCAATAGTTCTGGTGTTTCTATAAACAATCTATCCTCTAGAGAACAACCTATACGTTCTAACGACACCGCTACCAAAAGAAAACAATTGACGCTATTGTTTGGCCAGCATCTACTACCAACTACCGAACCTATTGACAAAAACCCACCAGATACACGGTTAGATCTCATCCTTCAAGGCACTTTCACTCACACTGAAGAGAAAAAATCCAGCGCCTTAATTGCCCATAATAATCAGTCATCAAAGAATTACTTAATGGGTGATGAAATTACCCCGGGAGTGAAACTGGTCGCCATCCATCCAGGTAAAGTTATTCTACGTAGAAATGGTCAAGATGAATCGTTGAAAATGCCTATCCTGAAGGGTGAAACCCAATTCAGACAACAAACATTCAGGTCATCGAGCGACCCATTAACACCAAAATATTCAATGGCACGAAATATCAATCAAAATTCTGTAAATATTCAACAACGATTAAAACAAGCAAGGACTCAAGCCAAAGTAAACTTGGTAAATAATGAAGAACTTGATTAACCAGAGATAACCAATCTATACCGGTAGATCCAATTCTTCTTGCCCCAAGTTTTCGGTCGTATCACTATCTGATACCACAACACAATTTCTGCCCCGACGTTTTGCTTCGTACATCGCCCTATCAGCCGCGCCAAGTGTCGCGTATAAATCACCACCCACTTTTTGAGCATCAACACCCAGGCTCATCGAGACAGCGAGCTTTCCTTGGTCTGTTGAATAATGTGTTGACGATATTGTTTGACGAATTTTCTCCGCCAAAATTTGTGCGCCATTTAGGTCTGTATCCACTAATAACAGCAAAAACTCTTCCCCACCCCAACGCACAATAAGGTCTTCTGACCTGACCAAAGATTTAAGCGCCTTGGCTATTTCCCTAAGGACAAAATCACCGACTTCGTGGCCATATTGATCATTAATCTGTTTGAAATGGTCCAAATCACCAACAATGACAGCAAATGAATCTCTCATTTCTGTACGTTGCTCTACCTCACCCAGGTATTGTTTGAAACCACGACGATTGGACAAACCTGTCAGCTCGTCAGTTTTTGCCTGAATATTAAGGTAGTCCTTGGCTTCTCTTAAGCGCAATCTAGTTTGAAAACGAATATATTCAACCAGAAATGAAACCCAAAACAGTACAAGGTAAGCTAATAAAAAACGATAGCTGGCACTGGATGAGTAACTTGTATCTAACGCGAACCATTCCGGCCGAAAGAGTATCAAGGCACTGGCAAGAAAGAGCATAAGAACAAGTGCTCCTCCACGCTTATAGCCCAAGAGGAAAAAAAACAGCGGCAATAAAACAATACACCACAGCAAGCCAGTTAATTCCACATCACAGGTTATCAACCAGAAAAAATGCAGAAAAATCATCATCAACAAGGTAGTGGCTAGGCTTGTCTTAGATGTCAGCAATGCAATGTTGTAACTAATCGCCGCCAATAAACCAATAGACAGCGTTGTTATATTTCCCCAATGGGGGCCCGAAGCATATAAGATATCCCACAGAGATAAACCTGTAATAACTACAGATCCCGTGAGCATCAAAATGGTAATCATGATGTCCTGGCGATGAGCTTCCTGCTCAGCACCTGCATCTAGGGGAAGGTGGCATAATTTATTTAACCACTCCAATGTGAATATTTTTTGAATCCTTTCCATGTTTTACACTTTTTTATTTAGCTACCTATATAAGCGAGCAGATTAACTACCTATTTACCTAGAACAACTTTTTATTATTCTGGGCGCATATGTGGGAACAGCAATACATCACGAATGGATGGAGAGTCCGTTAACAACATAACCAATCGATCGATTCCAATGCCTTCACCTGCCGTTGGCGGCAGACCATATTCCAGTGCGCGGATATAGTCCGCATCAAAATGCATTGCTTCATCATCGCCCGCATCTTTTTCTGCAACCTGTTGCTGGAACCGCGCAGCCTGGTCTTCAGCATCGTTAAGCTCTGAAAAGCCATTGGCAATTTCACGACCACCGACAAAAAATTCAAAGCGATCGGTAACAAAGGGATTGTTATCGTTGCGACGAGCCAGTGGTGACACCTCTGTTGGATACTCGGTAATAAACGTAGGGTCATCCAATCGGTGCTCTACAGTTTTCTCAAAAATCTCAATTTGTACTTTACCCAGTCCCCAAATGTCTTTTAGTGGAATATCTAAATGCTCAGCTATTTGCCTCGCCCCACTTTCATCAGCTAAAGCCTCAGCTGTAATATCAGGGTTAAAATGCAAAATTGAGTCAAATACTGAGATACGATTAAAGGGCTTAGCAAAGTCATATGTTTTTTCCTGGACAACTTCACCATCATCATTTTTAACCGTACTTTTTACCTCAGTACTACCCATTACCTGGGTTGCTAATTGGCGCAACATATCTTCGGTAAGATCCATCAAATCATTGTAATCAGCATAGGCTTGATAGAATTCCAGCATAGTAAATTCTGGATTGTGACGAGTAGACAGCCCTTCATTACGGAAGTTGCGATTTATTTCATAAACTCGCTCAAAACCACCAACAACTAGGCGCTTCAGATACAATTCAGGTGCAATTCTCAGGTACATATCAATATCCAACGCATTGTGATGAGTCACAAAAGGACGCGCTGTAGCACCACCAGGAATCACCTGTAACATAGGAGTTTCTACTTCCATGAATTGGTTGCCATTGAGATAACTGCGAATAAATTCGATTACTTGGGTGCGCACTCGAAACAAATCCCGAATTTCCGGGTTCACGATCAAGCCCACATAACGCTGACGGTAACGGATCTCCTGATCTGCCAGTCCATGGTATTTATCCGGCAGGGGTCGGAGGGATTTGGTCAAAAGCTGATAGCTCTCCATATTCACATACAGGTCACCTTTGCCCGACTTATGCAGTGCTCCGCTGATGCCAACGATATCCCCTAAATCCAGGCTTTTAGCAAAGCTACGAGCCTCCTTAGCCACATACAGCTGAATGGTTCCGGACATATCCTGAATCACCATAAAAGAACCGCGGCTGCGAATCACACGACCGGCAACGCTCACTTTATGATCCAGTGTTTCCAGTGCATCCTTCTCATGCTCACCAAACTCAGCCTGTAAATCTGCAGCAAGGTTCTCCCGGCGAAAATCATTGGGGAAAGCACTACTGTTATCTTCTGCTGCCTGCTCGCGAATTTCGGACAGTTTAGCCCTGCGTTCTGCGATTAATTTGTTTTCATCTTGCTGCTGTTCATTACTCATGGGGAATCCAACTGTTACCGGGTAAATCCAGATTTTTTTTAACTTTTTATTTAAACTATTTATTAAATACCGGCCTTTAACGAAGCCTCTATAAACTGATCCAAGTTACCGTCTAGTACTGCCTGACAATTACTGGTCTGCACATTAGTGCGTAAATCTTTGATCCGCTGATCATCCAAAACATAGGAACGAATCTGACTACCCCAGCCAATATCTGACTTGGTGTCTTCCAACGCCTGAGCTTCCTCAGATCGCTTCAGCATTTCTTGCTCATAAAGCTTTGCTCGCAACATCTTCCAGGCCTGATCACGGTTTTTATGTTGAGAGCGCTGACTCTGACACTCGGCCACAATACCTGTTGGTTCGTGAGTCAATCGTACCGCTGAATCAGTTTTGTTGACGTGCTGACCACCCGCACCACTGGCACGATAAGTATCTGTCCGCACATCGGCAGGGTTAATATCGATCTCAATATTGTCATCAATTTCAGGAGAGACAAACACAGAACTAAACGAGGTATGACGACGATTGCCAGAATCAAACGGTGATTTACGCACTAACCGGTGCACCCCCGTTTCTGTACGCAACCAGCCAAAGGCATATTCGCCTTCAAAGCGGATAGTCGCACTTTTGATGCCCGCCACTTCGCCGGCAGAGGCTTCTTCCAGTGTAGTTTTAAAACCCTTGGCCTCACCCCAACGCAGGTACATACGCAAAATCATTTCTGCCCAGTCCTGAGCTTCTGTACCACCAGAACCTGACTGAATTTCCAAGAAGGCGTTGTTGGCATCGGTTTCACCGGAGAACATGCGACGGAATTCAAGCTTTTCCAACTGCGCGTTCAGCTGCTCCAACTCAGTTTCGATCTCCGCTACAGCATCGACATCCTCTTCCTCAGCAGCCATCTCCAACAGCTCACGGGCATCAGCAATACCAGAATCCAGGGTTTCAATGGTTTCCACCACCAATTCAAGCGCTGAACGCTCACGACCCAACTCCTGAGCACGATCGGGGTCATTCCAAACCTCGGAATCTCCAAGCTCCAGTTCTACTTCAGTTAGGCGGTCTTTCTTGTTGGCGTAGTCAAAGATACCCCCTAAGCACGTCAGTACGCGCCTGAAGGTCATCAAGAGTATTTCTGATTGGATTAATTTCCATGAACGGCGGATACCAAATTAGTTTAGAGCAAGGGGCTTTAACAGGGGCTGAATTCTAGCGGAATCTAGCTCCCTTCTCCAGCAGCTTCGCCCTCTACCCAATTTACCTAACTATTTAACCTAGCTGATTTAAAACCCAACCAATTACCAGAATTTGTGGCAGGCTGATCAGTGGCAGAAATAGAGCGATTTTCCAGGATTTAGTCATATCCCGAATCACCATCACTTCAGTGTAATCCGTGGCCACTCCCGCCATCAAAAAAGTAAAACCGTTTCCTGGAGCTGCGGCACGAGTAACAATATCAGCGGCAATAGGTGTTGAACCCTCAGAACAGACTTCAATCACTGTCGCAGCTAAAAGTGTCAATAACAGGCCAGCAACTGTTGGCCCAAACAATGCCTGATAGGTATCCAAAGGTACAAAAGCGCGAATGGCCGTGGCCAGCACAATGCCAAAGAACAACCAACGGAACACCATCCTGGAATCTCTAAGCCCATCCCCTAGAACAGCAGCAATACTTGCGGGGGTAATGCGTGCAGTTTTTAACAACTGTACAAATTGTTTGCCCAAACTATCGCCATTGGTTATTCCTCCATTATTGGGATTGGCCGGCAAGGTCCCTTTCGATACTAACCGATCAAAAATAAGCCCTGTTACTATACCCACAGCCATCGATAACAGCACAAATGCCAACGTCCAACCCAGCCCAATAAGAGCCACCAAAATAATAGTCAACGACAGTGAGTTCCACGGACTGGCAATCAGAAATGCCATTAATTGCCCCAGGCTGGCGCCTCGCTCATAGAGTTTAGCCCCGACCATTAAAATTCCATGACTACACAGATCCAATAGCACACCAGCAAACGTAGCACGGACAATACCCTTTAACGTTCCACCCTGTCCCAATGCAGACATCACCAAGTCTCGGGGAATACGTTCCAGCAAGCCGACAAAAATTACCGCAGCTAAAATCCCCCACCACATGCGGTTAATTAGCTCATAGACACCAGAAGTCATCACCACCAACCACTGGGGTAGATCAGGGTGGCCATCAATCAGCCAATAGAGCACATAGCAAACTAAGACAATGGTTGCAGATACCCACAATAAATAATCAGGCTGCTTTTTTTGTGGATGGCAGGAGTCGTGACTAGCCCCTCCACTGCTTGGAGCTCCCTTGGATTCCTGTTCTTTATTACAACAATCACCCATCTACTGTTACTCCTGATCTGCTGCCAACTTACTAATAATCGAGCAGTTTGGGTTATCATCATCGGGGCACTGTGCCAATAGCTCAGAAAGCATTTTCTTCATCGACTTAAGCTCGAGAATATGCGTATCAATATCCCTGACTTTTTCCGCAACCAACCCATATACCTCAGCACTTCTACGGTTTGGGTTGGCCCACAAAGCCAGCAATGCACGGCACTCATTAATAGAAAAACCGAACTTCCTGGCTTTACGTAAAAAACTAAGTTGTTGGATACCTTGCTCACTGTACTCGCGGTAGCCATTTTCACGCCTGGGTGGCGAATCGACTAAATCAATACTTTCATAGTAACGGATCGTTTTGGCATCTAATCCAGTTCGCTTGGCAACGTCGCTTATCTTCATCTGACACCCCAATTCTGTAGGTATACTACTAATGTAAACCTTAAAGTAAGTATAAGGTCAACAACAAAAATCGATAGCAGGGGTAACAAAAAAACAAACTACAGAGCCACCTACCCTCTTCTCTCCTGATACTGCAAAATAAAGCTATAAATCACTGGCAGGACCAAAAGGTTAAGAACCATGACCGTCAGCATACCTCCTAACATAGGAGCCGCAATACGATGAGTTACATCTGAGCCGGTACCGCTACTCAGCATAATGGGGACCAGTCCTGCCGTAGTAGATAAGGCTGTCATAACGACAGGACGTACCCGTCTCGACGTTGCCGACAACACCGCATCTTTTACTTCATCAAGTGACAGCCTAAGGTTAGTTGAAGCCCGTCGTTTAGAAATCTCGGTATCTATAAAGCTCAAGACCAGCACACCAATTTCGGCAGCCATTCCCGCTAACGCGATAAACCCCACCGCAACAGCCACTGACAAATTGTAATCATTGATATAAACCAGCCAGATGCCACCAACCAAGCCGAATGGAATCGATATCATCACGATCACGGGTTCAATCATATTTCGGAAGTTAAAATATAAGAGCAAAAAAATGATCAGCAAAGTTGCGGGAACGACGACACTCAAACGTGCAGCAGCTCGCTCCATATATTCAAACTGTCCTGACCAGGCAACGGTATAACCAGAAGGGACCCTGACCTGTTCATCTAGCACACGTTTTGCTTGGGTGACAAAACCACCAATATCCGAGGTTGAGATATCCACATAGATCCAGGCATTGGGACGAGCATTTTCACTCTTAATCACTGGAGGCCCACGTTGATAATTAATTTCTGCAACCATCGTCAAAGGAATTTGTACACCTGTCGGTGTTGGAATCAACACCCGCTTTAAGCTTTCTAAATTGTCGCGCAGTTCTCTCGGGTAGCGCAGATTAACCGGGTAGCGCTCTAGCCCCTCAATGGTTTCGGTAATATTCATACCACCAATGGCACTTTGAATCACATCTTGCACCGCACCCACGGTCAACCCATAACGAGCCGCTCTTT
>JAJFKD010000174.1 GCA_021773405.1 Porticoccus sp. | reverse complement strand
GAGTACACCAGCACGTGCTGGAACAGGGATACCAATTATATCTAATTCTGGGAGAGCATTTCCTCCATTTGGTTCAGCTCCTGCAAAGATAGTTAGCCCATCAAAGGGAACAGTTCGTGTCTTGTCAGAAACTACTGGTGGTATTACAGGTGGTAGTGTTGCTGCAGCGTTAAGCAAGAAATAATTCAAATTGCGAGGTTTGATTAGTGAGGGGGGCAAATACTTTGAAATGGAAAGAAAGTAGTGAGTTCTCTAAATTGTACCAACGGGAGCTTGGGGTTCATATGTCCTCCCAGCTTAAGTTGGTATTTTTTTTTGTAACTTTGGTAATTTCAATCTTTATATGGGCAATTTCAGGGTTTGTTGCGAAACTATGGTTAGTGGTTTTAACGGCAGTTGTTATAGGGTTGCTGTTGATCTTTTTCTTTAATATTGTGCTTGGAGCGCCCCAAAAGGTTTCACTAACAAAGAAAGGAGTACTCATTGGCTATGATCGGTTAGTTTATGGTGATCTTGACTGTGTGCGCCTTGGTTTTGTTGAGTTTGAGCAAAAAAAATACCCAATTATTGCGTTTATAACAGGAAGTAAAGATAGTTTAGTTGGCCTTCCAGATGAGAGCTATTTTCAAAAAATAAGAGAATATTTAAAGCCCTTAGGTGTTAGGGTAGAGGAATAATTAAAGGGAACGGTGACAACTAAAAGAAAGGGGTCGCCCATAAGTCGATCCCTGTCAACAAGGCGACAAAAATCTAAGTGCGACCACCCCATCTATTCGCTTGTTCGCTTGCTTGGTCTTCGTGTCCTGCACCCGGTTTTGTGTGTTTGCGCTACCTCCAAAGGAAGTGCTTCAGTCACCCATCAGGATTAAGGCTTTTAGCATTGCCATTTGGCAGAGTCTCTAATGCCCTTGGTAGATTACTACCCCATCAAATAATCGGTACCCCAATACAGCTATTCAGTGTGTGAGAAGGCTCAAAGCCAGTCCTCTAAGAGCTTGTATTGAGGGCGCTTCACTCAAACCAAATTAAAGGGGTCAGAGCCCTTTTAGGTCTATAACGCTTTATCGCCAAAATTGCTATGCTGCAAAAAATGTTTCAAGGAAGAAACAATGCCGCGCAAACCACGTTTTTACTTACCTGATGTTCCGGTGCATATTGTGCAACGAGGGCATTCACGGGAACCTGTTTTCTTCGATTCTCAAGATTACGCCACTTATGCTTATTGGGTGAGTGAAGCGGGGGCTCGTTATGGTGTGTCTATCCATGCATTTGTATTGATGACGAACCACGTACATTTACTTGCAACACCGTCTGATATATCCGGCATTAGCTTATTTATGCAGTATGTAGGCCGACGTTATGTGCCCTATATTAATCATAAATATGGTAAATCGGGTTCTATTTGGGAGGGCAGGTACAAGGCAAGCATGGTCGATGAGGAAGAATATTTTTTAACGGTTATGCGGTATATCGAATTGAACCCTGTGCGTGCAGGGATGGTAGATGTCCCTGGGCATTATCGTTGGTCCAGCTTTTGCCATAATGCGGGAACAAGAAAGATAAGCTTTGTTTGTGGTCATCCTGTGTACATGTCATTGGGGAAAAGTGATAAAGCTCGGCATGGGGCTTATCGTGAATTATTCAATGGCTATATTGACCCTGGGCTCATTAAGCAGATTGCTGATGCCTGGCAAACAGGCACACCCCTAGGGAATCAATTATTTCGTGACAAAATTGAGGCTCGATTATCACTGAAAGTGGGGCAGACTAGGCGAGGCAGACCTAAAAAGGGCTCTGACCCCTTTTAGATTTTAGCCCCTGTTTTGTTTTTGACATTTTTTCTTAATACCACTGTCATTTTTTACCTCTAGTGTTGGAAAAACTAATAGCTAACCTCTCTGTTCTTTGGCTCTCGATAAGCTGAAAGCAAAGGGGTGTTTCATATTTTGTTTTCCTAAAACTAGCACCCCATGGAGTGTTGAAAAAAATGAAGAGAAAATTAATTTCCCAATCAATTAGGATGTTAGCCCTGACAACAGCAGTCGCTGCTTCAGCTTCAGTATTCGCAGGTAATCATAGTTATCACGGTTATAAGCCAACGACATTCAACAAGTTAAGCACTTTTGATGTCATGGCAGGTAACGGAACAGATGTTGCTGAAATCATTGATGTTACTCGCGATGGTGAAGAGTTGGTTTATACCGATTCTGAAACCGGTCAAATTGGCTTTGTCGACATTTCAAACCCAGCTAAACCAATAGCCGGTGGTACTGTTGTTGTGGGTGGAGAACCAACAAGCTTAGTGGTTCGTGGTCGTCATGTGCTGGTTGGTGTTAACACTTCGGAAAGTTTTACCGAGCCAAGCGGGAAGCTAGTTGTTGTTGATCATGTAACTCGCTCTGTCGTTGCTGAGTTTGAGTTAGGCGGTCAACCAGATTCTTTGGCACTAGCACCTAATAAAAGAACTCTTGCTATCGTTATCGAGAATGAGCGTGATGAAGATCTAAACGGTGGGTTTATTCCACAAACACCAGAAAACCCAACGGGTGCTTTATTGATTGTTAAGTTGAAAGGAAAGCCATCAAAATGGGAAATCTCTGAAGCTGATTTTTCTCCTGTTGCTGCCAGCGCACCAGCCGGGGATGACCTTGAGCCTGAATATGTTGATATCAACAAAAAGAACGAAGCTGTTGTTACTTTCCAGGAAAATAACTACATAGCCATCGTGAACATGAAAACAGGCAAAGTGGTTAACCATTTCTCAGCAGGTACTGCTCAAATCAATAATGTTGATAGTGCCGAAGAAGATTTGATTAACTTTAATACCAGCTTAAACAAGCGCCGTGAACCGGATTCAGTTACATGGATCAACGACAATCTATTCGCTACTGCGAACGAAGGTGATTACGAAGATGAAAGTGGTGAAGGCGGCGGAAGTCGTAGCTTTACTATCTTCCACAAGGGCGGCTATGTTCAATATGAATCAGGTGAGTCATTTGAGCATTGGTTAGCTTCTGCTGGCCATTACAACGAAGGTCGTTCAGAAAACAAAGGTTGTGAGCCTGAAGGAATTGAATCTGCAAAGTATGGTCGCCGTAACCTGCTGTTTGTAGGTTCTGAGCGCTGTAATGCTGTAGGTGTATATGATGTGACTCATGGCACTCCACAGCCACTGCAGCTTTTGCCTACAGGTATTGGCCCTGAAGGTTTGAAAGCCATTGCTAAGAAGGGTTTATTCGTCGCTTCAACCGAAAAAGATGAAGCTGGCGATGGTATTCCAACGATGGTTAATATTTTTGAGGCTCAGGATAAGCGAGCTAAGTACCCAATGATCCAGTCTGTTAATGATTTAAACGGTGCGCCAATACCTTGGGTGGCATTGTCTGGAATGGTTGGTGATATTGAAGACAAGAATACTATTTATGCCGTTAGCGATTCTTTCCTGGCCGAAGGTTTCATTTACACCATTAAAACGGGCAAGCCCGCCAAGATTGTTGACCGTGTTCAGGTAACGGGTGCTTCTCAATCACTTGATCTTGAAGGTATTGCACAAGGCCCAGATGGCAATTTTTGGCTGGGCAGTGAAGGTAATGATGGTTCTCGCTTAAATCTTGTTTTGAAGACAGCACCTGACGGCACTGTGTTGGAAGAAGTTAACTTACCTGCTGGTCTCGAAGTTGATCGCCGCAAGAACGGTATTGAAGGTATTGCCGTTACCGGTGAAGCTGGCGCTGAAATTGTTTATGTTGCTATTCAACGTGCATGGCCAAACTCTGCTGGTGGTGATGTAGATAAGGTAACCACTAAAATAGGTCGTTACAGTGTAGCAACGGGCGAGTGGGGTTTTGTTCATTATCCATTGGAAGCTGAAGGCAATGGTGGCTGGATTGGCCTTTCTGAGTTAACTGCTCTGCCAAATGGTGATTTCACTGTTATCGAGCGTGATAAAGGTTGGGGACCAACTACAGGTCCAATTGCAGAGCTGAAAGCTATTTTTGGTATTGATCTGGCTTCTGCTGACTTTCGTGCTTATGACGATCCCCAGGGCCTAGTGACGATTGAAAAATCGTTGTTACAAGATGTTAAGCCTAACATGGAAAAACGCAGCATATGGACGGCAGAAAAGCTTGAAGGCATGGCTGTGACGGCAAATGGTAAAATCTTTGTTGTGACAGATAACGATGGTATTGATGATGCCCCAGGAGAAACCTTGTTTTTCAGGTTAGGTAAGCTGGAAAAAAAGTTGGGCCTTAGAGACTAGTTTGTATTAAAAAGCCGTCCTCTGGCGGCTTTGGTCCAGACAACCCCCGGTATTTTTACTGGGGGTTGTTGCATATGGGAGCAATAAAAAAGAGCGGAAGCAAAATGAGTTGGTGATAGCTAAGAATCATTTCTGTTTATACTCTGATCTCATTTGTTTTAGCCTTTGTAAAACCTAAACATTTCACTCTTTATCTCTGATAATTGTTATGCTGGTAATTTCTGCGAGCCGTAATTTTTCTTGATCCTTTTATTACTTTCTTGGGATATAAATGAATAAATCAACTGTTGTATCTGGGCATGATTTTAGTAAGAAAGGGAAAGTATCCGTTTGGGCATCGCAACAC
>JAJFKD010000173.1 GCA_021773405.1 Porticoccus sp. | reverse complement strand
CCCTATGTTGTGAAGCACTTTGGTCAGACAGCTGATTTAAGGTTGCGTTATACCTACGATGATCAGATAAATAAAGGAGATGAGTTATCTGATAGTGTTCAGCAGTCAGTATTGGCTACATTGCAAAGTGGACGAGATTTTTCGCGTTTAACTTGGAAGTTGGTATCAGATTATCAAGACACAGATTACGATAATGATGAAAGCAACTCAGGGCAAGATGGTAATAGTGAAAAGTGGTCTAATAGTCTAACACTGGGTTATAAACTGAATCGTAAGTATGAATTGAAAGGTACTTATGGTCAGGAATGGAATAATTACCAGACCTTTGACGATGATGATACAGATGATCATTTTTGGGATGTAGGTGTGGTGTGGACACCGAATAGGCGGACAACATTAGATGCGGGTTATGGCAAGCATTTTTACAGCACTACGCCGCGTTTTAAATTTACTCATGAAACACGCAAGACGACGTTTTCTGCAGGTTATACGAGATCGTTGAGTGATACTCGCTCGGAAAGAAGTAACCCTAATGTCTTTTCATTTTCAGAGTCACTTCGTGAGGATTTGTCAGAGCAATCTCAACTGACGGATAGTCAAATTGATGAGCTTGAGCAAGCTTATTCTGAGCTTCTTTTCCTAAATAATAATCCTACCTTTACAGATCAAGGGGTTTTTGTAAGCGAGTTATTTGAAAGCTCTTTTTCGGTGAAAGGTAAACGCACGACAACGACAATCTATTTCCGGGAGTCTAAACAAATAAGAGAAGATGTCGATGAAGATGGTGTATTTACTTCATCTGGGATTAGGTTGAATAGAAAGCTGTCTTCCAAGTATACCCTGAACTCTCGTTTGACCTGGGATGAACGTAAGGATCAGGCAGGTTTTACTTCTGATAGGACTCAGTGGTCTTTGAGCTTGAGGCGAAAACTGGGTGCTCGCACGGCCGTTTCTATTGCCTATAGTCGAGGAGAAAGGGATTCAGATCGTGTTAATGATGACTACAAAGAAAACCGTGTCAGCCTAAATTTCTCCATTGACCTATAGGGTATTCCACAAGTGACGGATATTGATAAACCCGCACAGATTCTCTGTGTCGTCGGGGCTAGACCTAACTTTATGAAAATTGCCCCAATTATGAGGGCACTTAATAATCCTGACTTAGGTCTTTCTGCCTGTTTGCTCCATACGGGGCAGCATTATGATGCAGCCATGAAGAAATCATTCTTTGACCAGCTACAAATACCTGAGCCAGATATTGATCTTGGTGTTGGCTCTGGGAGCCACGCTGTTCAGACGGCTGAAATTATGAAGCGGTTTGAGCCAGTATTAGATGAGATCATACCAAAAGCTGTTTTAGTTGTGGGCGATGTTAACTCTACTATCGCTTGTGCATTAGTTGCAGTGAAAAAAAATGTTCCGGTTATTCATGTTGAAGCAGGGTTACGCAGCGGTGATCGTGCTATGCCGGAAGAAATTAATCGAGTATTGACGGACCAAATCTCTGATCTGCTCTTTACGACAGAGAAAACAGCGGAACCCAATTTAACGAACGAAGGCATTGATGTAGGACGTATCCATTTTGCGGGAAATGTCATGATAGATACCCTGCTGTTTAATTTGGATAGAGCTGTTTCCACTGAGCAGACAATTGAAGCATCACCATACCCAGAAAGTTCAGCCTTGCCAGACTTATCAAAAGGTTATGGGCTTGTAACATTACATCGCCCATCTAACGTTGATGAGCCAATTGTTCTTGAGCGGCTGCTGAAAGTGCTGGGGCAGGTAAGTACAGAGCTTCCATTAATTTTTCCGGTACATCCTAGAACAAAAAATAAAATTGCTGAGGCTGGGTTAGAGCCATTAATAGCAAATGCCAACGTTTATTGTTTGCCTCCATTGGGTTACTTAGAAATGTTGGGTGTAATGAAAGATGCAAAGTTAGTTCTCACTGACTCTGGCGGCATACAGGAAGAGACCACCGCATTGGGTGTTCCCTGTATTACTTTGCGTGAAAATACGGAGCGCCCCATTACTGTAGAAGAAGGCACTAATACTATTGTGGGGAGTGATCCAGATAAAATTTTAGCTTGTGTATCCAACACTTTGGAAACAGGTGGGAAGTCTGGGATGGTGCCTGAGCTATGGGATGGAAAAGCTGCGGAGCGTATAGCCAAAATTATTAGTGATTGGGTAAAGACTTTATCATGAACAAGAAAGTGTCATGAAAAAACAGAATTCAATGTGTAATGCCATGTCTGTTGATGTGGAAGATTACTTTCAAGTGTCGGCATTTGAAAAGCATATTGATAAATCTGATTGGAATAGTATTCCTTGTCGTGTCGAAGAAAATATAGAGCGAATTTTAGCCTTATTTGAGCAAAAAAAAATAAAGGCAACTTTTTTTACACTAGGCTGGGTTGCTGAGCGTTATACCAGCATGGTGAAAAAAATTGTTGAACATGGGCATGAACTTGCAAGCCATGGTTGGGAGCACATTCGTGTGACTCAGCAAGACCAGGAGGCATTTAGGCAGGATATTATTCGAACCAGGCATTTGCTTGAGGATCTTTCAGGCAAGCAGATCAAAGGATATCGTGCTGCCAGCTATTCAATTTGTAGTGAAAACCTTTGGGCTTTAGATTGTCTTGCTGATGCGGGTTATTTGTATAGCTCCAGTATCGTACCTATTAAACATGATCTCTATGGTATTCCCGATGCTCCTCGGTTTGCTTTTTCATCAGCGGAAGATAGGTTGTTGGAAATTCCCATATCTACCATAAATGTTGCTGGAAAAAATATTAATTGCGGTGGTGGAGGCTGGTTTAGGTTGTTTCCCTATTGTTTTTCCCGCTGGGCAATTAATAGCGTTAATGTTAAGGATCAGCAGCCGTGTATTTTCTATTTTCACCCATGGGAAGTAGACCCTGAACAACCTCGAGTTGAATCTGCCAGCAGAAAATCAAAATTTCGGCATTATTTAAATCTTCATAAAATGCATGATCGATTAGCAAACCTTCTTGATGATTTTCACTGGGGGCGTGTTGATGACATTTTCTTGGGTAAAGAAACAAAGCCTAGAATAAACAATACAGGGAGTCATCGTTAGTGATAACAATCAATCAGCTATCACCAGATAATTTTTCTCGATGGGATGAGTTTGTTGCCAAGTCAGCAGAGGCAACATTTTTTCACCGAGCTGGCTGGAAAACTGTTTTAGAGAACGCGTTTGGCCACCGCGGTTATTTCCTCTATGCAGAACGAGATGGAAAAATTGAGGGAATCCTGCCATTGGGACACAATAAAAGCGCGCTGTTTGGGAACGTTTTAGTTTCAACGCCTTTTTGTGTGTATGGCGGTATTGTTGCTGAAAATCAAGAAGCAGCATCAGCACTAAGGCAGGCGGCCTGTGATCTTGCCCATAGCTTAAAAGTTGATGCATTGGAGTTACGGAACCTTAAGCCATCCAATGAAGGTTGGGCAGAAAAAAACCTCTATTCTACATTTCGAAAAAGTATTGATGCTGATCCAGAAGTTAATATGAAAGCCATTCCCAGCAAGCAGCGGACTATGGTGAGAAAGGGGATAAAAAATGGGTTGGTGAGTGAAGTGGGTGACTATTGGGATCGTGCCTATCGAGTCTACTCGGAAAGTGTAAGGAATTTAGGAACTCCCGTGTTCTCAAAAAAATATTTTAAAACTTTAAAACATGTTTTTGGTGACGACTGTGGTGTGATGATGATTTCCCATCAGGGCAAAGATGTAGCTGGTGTTGTGAGCTTTTATTTTCGCGATGAAGTCTTGCCTTACTATGGTGGAAGTGTCGCTGCTGCTAGATCTATAAAGGGCGTCAATGATTTTATGTATTGGGAGTTAATGCGGCGCTCTGCAGAGCAGGGTATTAAAACCTTTGATTTTGGCCGTAGTAAAAATGGTACAGGCCCGTACAAGTTTAAAAAGCACTGGGGCTTTGTACCCGAGCCGTTACATTATGAGTATTCACTGATAACTGCAGATAGTGCTCCCGATGTTAATCCGCTGAATCCCAAATACCAGCTGTTTATAAAAGCTTGGAAAAAGTTACCTCTTTTTGCTGCAAATATGATGGGACCCATATTGGCCAAAAACCTTGGCTAAAGGGGTATTAAATTATGATGTTACCTCAGGAGCAGTCCGAGAAGCTATCTCAGAAACTACGACAGAAACCACCTCTGCTTTTTCTTTCCCATCGTATTCCCTATCCGCCAAATAAAGGCGATAAAATTCGCTCATACCACCTTTTAAAATATCTCTGTCAGCATTATCAGGTTTATCTTGGGACATTTATTGATGACCCGGAGGATTGGCAATATCAGTCTCTAGTCGCTGATATGTGTACGGATAGCTGTTTTATTGAATTAAACCCTCGTGCTGCAAAATTAAAAAGTACCCTTGGTTTTATAACGGGTGAAGCATTGAGCCTACCTTATTACAAAGATAGAGAGCTTGAACATTGGATTAAGAGGGTAACTACAGAGCATGATATTGAAAAATTAGTGGTGTATTCCTCCGCTATGGCTCAATACGTTATGTCGCCTAGTTTTGATTTTAAAAATATGGTCATTGATTTTGTCGATATTGATTCTGATAAATGGCAGCAATATTCAACTCGCAAGCAATGGCCACTCAATTGGGTATATAAAAGAGAAGCAAAAAAGCTTCTGAATTTTGAGCAAAAAGTAGCAAATAAGTTTGATAGTAGCCTGTTTGTTTCATCGGCAGAGGCTGAAATGTTTAAGCAGTTTTGCCCTCAATCTGAACAAAAAATAAGTTTTTATAATAACGGTGTGGATACAGAGTACTTTTCCCCCGATATTGACACACATATTCCCTACCAGTCGACAGAGCAAGTGTTAGTCTTTACCGGTGCAATGGACTACTGGCCTAACATAGACGCTGTGACGTGGTTTGCAAAAAAAGTGTTTCCTAGCCTCAAAGAGAGGAATCCTGACCTTAGATTTTATATTGTAGGCAGTAACCCAACGGATGAAGTCGAACGGCTGGGTAATAGTGACATTATTGTTACTGGTCGAGTGACAGATGTACGCCCATATCTTAAACATGCAATAGCGGCAGTGGCACCAATGAGAATAGCCAGGGGTATACAGAATAAAGTACTAGAAGCAATGGCAATGGCAAAACCTGCTGTTGTCACAAGCCAAGCTTTAGAAGGTATTCAGGCTGTGCATGGCAAAGAAGTACTACTAGGCCATGATGAGCAGGCTTTGCAGTTATTAGTTCAACAGGTTATTGATGGTGAGCATGAGGCTATTGGTGTAAAAGCGAGAAACAAGGTCATTAGTGATTTTAGCTGGGAAGATAATTTGCCCATAGTGGGTGCTTTTTTGGAAAAAACAACACATTAATCAGGATGAATAACTCGATGAGCGATGATCAATCTCCTCAAAAAGTTTCTCAGGAAAGAGACATGCGTAATGAAAAAGAGAGCGGAATACGCTTTGCTATTCTTTCTGTTTTTCTATTAATTTTTATATTGGGTATTTTTTATCAAACAACATTTTCAATGGTATCCACATGGATTCGTTCTGAAACCTATACCCATGGATTTTTAATACTGCCTATTACTATTTGGTTGATATGGCGAAAAAGAAAAATACTCTCATGTTGTCAGCCAGAAGCCACATTCTTGGCGTTAATTCCATTGTCTCTAGTGGGCGTCATATGGATGCTTGGCAATTTAGTCGATGTATTAGTGGTGCAGCAATTAGCACTGATTGCAATATTGGTGTTAGGTTTTTGGGTGGTGATGGGCACTCGTCTTTGTAAGTTATTTATGTTCCCTTTAGCATTTTTGTTTTTTGCCGTGCCGATGGGGGAAGGGCTTGTTCCGGCCATGATGGAATATACCGCAACAATGACTGTTGCTTTGGTTAAGTTGACTGGCATCCCTGTTTATAGAGATGGTTTATTTATTTCCCTGCCTAGTGGTAATTGGTCTGTGGTGGAAGCTTGTAGTGGCGTGCGTTACCTTATTTCTTCCATCACTTTAGGTTGTTTATTTGCTTACATTAATTACACAAGTTATAAAAAACGAATAGCATTTATTCTTGTTGCCGCCATTGTGCCTATCGTTGCGAATGGCCTTCGAGCTTATATGATTGTTATGCTCGGACATCTAAGTGGTATGACACTTGCCGTAGGTGTAGATCATCTAATTTATGGGTGGGTCTTCTTTGGTTTCGTTATGCTGATTCTCTTCACTATAGGTTCAAGGTGGAGAGACCCTGACCAGGATGTTGCTGGAGAATCTGTCGATGCTATAAAAGGGATTGATAGCACAAAGCCTGTAGATTATACGAATAAACACCTGATGGGTTCGTTGGCTGTAACGATTGTTGCAATTGCACTTTGGCCGGCTTGGGTTTTTGCATTAAATAAATTACAGCATGTAGAGTCATACGCGGAATTACAGCTTCCTGCAGAACAAGGAAGCTGGCAGATTAAAAAAGAACATTCGTGGGAATGGATGCCTCGTAGTGTAGGTTCAGATAGGGAGCTTCATCAGTTTTATTCAGCACCTGAACATGGACTGGGTACCATTGGATTGAAAGTTTCTCAATATTTAGAGCAGAAGCAGGGTGCTGAAGTTGTTAATAGCCAAAATAAATTATTCAATAATCAAATGCCACGTTGGCGGGTAGCAGAAAAAAATAATAAAAAAATAATATTTAATGGCCAAGAAATAGAAATAGTTTCGGCAATTGTAAAAGGGCCAGGAAAAAAATTACTGGTCTGGTATTGGTATAGAATTGGCACTCACTACACGGTAAATAATTATTTAGCGAAGTTTAGAGAAGTTGAGTCAAAGTTGATTGATGGCAGGCGTGATGCGGCTATTTTTTCTATTGCGACATCAATTAACACGGGAGACCTTCCCGAAGAAATAACACTTGCTTCTCAACACCTCCACAAATTTTTAAACGATGTGGTGCCTCAATATGAAGCGGCACTAGATAAAGTAGTGCTAAATGAGGCGGTGCTAAATAAAGTAACGGAAAATAGTGTTGTAGCAGGTGGTGACTAATGTCATTGCCTCCAAAGATTGTTCATATTATCTATTCGCTGGGGACGGGGGGGCTTGAGAATGGTTTGGTTAATATTATTAATCGGTCTCCCCCCGAACGATACCGTCATGCCATAGTTTGTCTTACTGATGCTACGGATTTCGCTAAGCGCATTACTGTGCCAGGTGTGGATGTTATTCAGCTGCACAAAAAGCCAGGACATGACTGGGGCTTATATTTCCGACTATTAAAAGTGCTTTTTTCACTTAAACCGGACATTGTACACACGCGTAATTTGACTAGCCTGGAGATGCAGGCTTTGACACTTCTATTGCCAGGGGTAAAGCGTGTTCATGGTGAGCATGGCCGTGATGTTAATGATCTTGATGGTACCAATAAAAAATATAACTATTTGCGTAAAATCTTACGTTTTTTTATTCACCGATATATCACTGTCAGTAAAGATTTAGAGTCTTGGTTAAAAGAGACGATTAATGTCCCTGAGCCAAAAGTTCGGCAAATTTATAATGGTGTGGATAGTGAAAAATTCCATCCAAACCAAGCATTGCGAGAGCAGGTAACGCCAGGAGGCTTCCTATCAGGTAGTTCTATTGTTGTGGGAACTGTTGGACGTATTGCCGAGGTAAAAAACCAAAAGCTATTAGTGGATGGTGTGAAGTGCTTGGTAGAAAGCAGGCCTGAATTAAGAGAAAGCTTAAGATTGGTTTTGGTGGGCGATGGCCCCTTATATGATTCACTCCAGTCTTATATCTCAGAAAGCGGTATTTCAGATTTGGTGTGGATGGCTGGAGACAGGGATGATATTCCTCAGCTCATGCAATTAATGGACATCTTTGTTTTACCTTCTCTGGCAGAAGGTATTTCCAATACCGTGCTTGAAGCGATGGCGACAGGTTTACCTGTCATCGCTACCAATGTGGGGGGTAACCCTGAACTTATTAGTGACGGAGAAAACGGCCGACTTATCACTGTAGGTGATGAGCAGTGTCTAGCCATGACTATTGGTGATTTGATTGATGATTCTGAGGTAAGGAATCAAATGGGCCAAAATGGTTTGAATCGAGTTAGATCAACATTTAATTGGCCAAAAACGGTTAATGAATATTTGAACGTATACGATGAATTACTTGGATTTTCACAAATAATATAAAGCAGAGACATAGCTGTAATAAATAGAGCTGTAATAAACAGGTCTTCGACAATAAGCGTTGGAAAAAAACGAATTATGTGCGGTATAGCGGGAATTTTTGACCTTCAGGGGCATAGAAACTTCGATAAAGATTTGATTTCAGCAATGAATCAAACCCAGTTTCATCGTGGCCCTGATGAAGGTGGTCTTCACTTGGAGCCAGGTGTTGCTCTAGCTCATAGGCGCTTGTCTATTATTGATCTGTCATCGGGTCAGCAGCCCATGTTGAATGAAGACGGCTCAGTTTGTGTGGTCTATAACGGCGAAATTTATAATTTCATGGAGTTGGCGGAACAGCTTAAGGCCAAGGGCTATAGTTTTCGCACCCGCTGTGATACTGAAGTAATTTTATATGCTTGGATGGAATGGGGCGAGCAATGTGTCGAGCATTTTCGCGGTATGTTTGCTTTTGCCATTTATGATCAGAAACAACAGTCTATTTTTTTGGCGAGAGACCGTTTGGGTATAAAGCCGCTTTTCTACTCGATTCTCCCTAATAATCAGTTGATTTTTGGGTCAGAACTTAAGGTGATCAAAGCACACCCTGAATTACCTCGGGAGTTAAACCCTGAGTCAGTGGAAGATTATTTTGCTCTAGGCTATATCCCTGAACCCAAAACTATTTATAACAACGTCTATAAAATGCCTCCCGGACATACCCTGTTGCTAAAACGGGGAGAACCGATGCCCAAATGTATAGCTTCGAGAACAAAAGAATATTGGGATGTTCCTTTTAATGTTGCTGAGGTGTTGTCCGAGGAATCATTACAGCAGGATCTACTGAAAAATCTGAAAGAAGCAGTTGATATTCGGATGGTGGCCGAAGTGCCTCTGGGTGCATTCCTTTCCGGGGGTGTTGATTCAAGTGCTGTGGTGGCGATGATGGCTGAATTGCAAGATGACCCAGTGAATACTTGTGCGATTGGTTTTGATGTCAAACAGTTTAATGAAACCGAATTTGCTACTCAGGTGGCCGAACGCTATAAGACCAATCATTTTGAAGAAACCGTAGACAGTGACGATTTTGATTTAATTGATGAGCTGGCCGAGCTTTATGATGAACCTTATGCCGATAGCTCTGCTATTCCTACTTATCGAGTCTGCCAGTTGGCTAAAAAGCGAGTGACCGTTGCGCTTTCAGGTGATGGTGGTGATGAAAATTTTGCCGGTTATCGTCGTTACCGCTGGCATATGAATGAAGAGAAATTACGTTCCCGGTTGCCTCTGTGGTTCCGCCGTCCTGTGTTTGGGCTTTTGGGGCGGATTTATCCCAAGGCAGATTGGGCGCCTAAGTTTCTGCGTGCTAAAAGCACCTTTCAATCACTGGCTAGAAATTCAGTCGAAGCCTATATGCATTCAGTTTCCCTGGCGAAAGAAGATCAGCGTGAGGCATTGTTCAGTAATAACTTGAAGCAACAGCTCAATGGTTATCGGGCCGTTAATACTTTTAATAAGTATGCGGATAAAGCGCCCACAGATGACCCAATGTCATTAATTCAATACATTGATATAAAGACC
>JAJFKD010000172.1 GCA_021773405.1 Porticoccus sp. | reverse complement strand
TAATTTTATTGGCAATGTGGTGCTGGAAGAAGTACCTGAATGCAGCATCTGATTTTGCTGCGTAAAGGCTTTCATCACCGGGCAACACCGGTGTGTCGATGACTTTATCGTCATCGATCAACATACTTTCTATGTTGCCATCGTTGAGTAGTCGCCAGCTCACCACTTCTTTCAGCACAATGTTTTTAAATCCATCGGTTGAAAGCACGGCATGGGTGCCAATGGTATCGGGGATTTCCTGAATCACATCGCGTTCAGTGTCACATTCGAAATCGTAGTATTCCGCTGCGGTTTCGAGTTCGAGAACTTTGTGAATAGGAGCCTCGAAGAAGACCTCATCAATACCTGAGTCGTAGTAGCCTTCCCAGTGACCGTTTAAAGGGTCTTGGATTTCGGTACACGGCATGATGTCATCGAGCCATGGCACCAAACCCACCACTTCGCCATCTGCTCGTAATGCCCAGCAAAGTACTTTAACGCTGAATAACTTCTCGGGATGAGATTCGTTGGAATAGATCATTTCTAAACCATCGAGCTCAGGAGCGAGACGAATGATGCGACGATTAAGTGAGGATGAGTAGGCCTTCCCAGTGAAGAGATCAACCACGTTGTCCGTGTTGTGGCCTTGCGTTGAGGTAGTCATAATACGCCCCTCAAATAGTAGTTAGACAAAAGCACCCAAGCAGAGTTTCTGCGAGTGCCAGCATCTTACGTTGTGGCATGTCAGTAGTGTTAAGATTACTGCTCCCACACAACATAAGGTACTACTGATTATCTTAAAGCACAATACCTAGGGTGTAATTTTGTGAACTACTATTTTGCCTATGGCTCAAATATGAACGTTGAACGGATGGCTTCACGGGATCTGAAGGTGGTCAGAGCCTGTTCTGCACATTTGCCAGGATTTGGATTACGCTTCAATAAACGCTCTCGCCGGGATGCTACTTTGGCTTGTGCCAATATTACTTATGCTCCAAATGAGCGGGTGGAAGGTGTGCTGTATCAACTGGAAAATAATTCTGAAATTATCAAGTTAGATCCCCATGAAGGCTCGCCTTTCTTTTATAGCCGTGAGCAGTTTTGGGTGCAGAGTGATAATGGACAAATAGCGACCTGGATTTATGTGGCAAATCCTGCGGTGATTGATAACAGTATTAAACCCGCACGTTGGTACGTGGAACATCTATTGGCAGGAAAGCCATTCTTAACCACCGAATATTGGCAGATGATTGATGGTACGGTTTGCCGAGAAGAGACTCAGGAGAATGAAAGTGTCGTCTGGGGCTAGCTTGCTTGTGAATAAAGAGCTTGAATATAAAGAATTTGAGTGCGAAGAAGTTGTTAATGCTGATTTATTGGTAACGTTGTTTAACCAGCTTTTTCTCGAACCATATAACACCCGTTTGGAAAGTGGTGGTGAAGAACCTATTTATTTGCCCGCTGACAGCGAGAGCGATCATCACCGTTTAATTTTTCGAAGTGATTATGTGTCCAGTGCTTTTCATGAAATATCCCATTGGTGTATAGCTGGAGAACAGCGTAGGCAGTTGGTAGATTTCGGCTATTGGTACAATCCTGATGGTCGCACTGAAGTGCAACAGCGGACTTTTGAAAATGTTGAAATTAAACCCCAGGCTTTGGAGTGGATATTTTCTGTAGCAGCTGGTCATAAATTTAATATTAGTGCGGACAACTTGGCCGCAGATATCGGTGCCAGTGATATTTTTATTCAATCGGTGATAGAGCAGGCTCTGGCTTGGTGTGTTTCCCCCTTGCCTGAAAGATCAGCCCAGTTAGTGGCTGCGTTATCGGAAATATTTGGTACTTCGCCTTTTGAGCGGGATCATTATTCGTCACCTAATCATGACGTTGATTCCAGCTTGGCGAACTGTAGCTGATGGCTTCTTCCCATATTCCATTAAATAATCTGATTTTATCGCCACTCTATTTGATCGACGCTTCCATTTATATTTTCCGCTCTTACTTTTCCTTGCCTGAAAATTGGCATAGTAAAAGAGAAGGCAAGGCGGGTTATCCTACCCAAGCAGTTTATGGCTATCTTAATTTTCTGTTGAAGCTGTTGGAGCAGGAATCACCAAATTATATGGCGGCAGCTTTTGATGAAAGTTTGGGTAGTTGTTTTCGTAATGATATTTACCCCGATTATAAGGCCAACCGGGTGTTGCCAGACGAAGCGTTAGAGTTTCAGCTAAATGCCTGTGTTGAGGTCACAAAGTTATTGGGTATTACCGGCTTGGCGAGCAATACCCATGAGGCCGATGATATTGTTGGTACTTTGGCAAAAGCTGGGCGAAATCAGGGGCATAATATTGTTGTGGTTAGTGGTGATAAGGATTTATCCCAACTTGTAATAGCCGAGCAGGATGTGATTTGGGATTTTGGTAAAAAAGATCCGCTGAACCGAGAGGCAGTTAAAGAGAAAATGGGTGTGTGGCCAGAACAGGTGGCGGATTACCTTGCACTTGTGGGCGATAGTATTGACTGTATTCCCGGTGTGCCAGGTGTGGGTGATAAAACCGCTACGGCATTGTTGAATCATTTTGAGAGCATTGATGATTTATTGGCTGTGGACAATCAGAAAATTACAGATATTCCTGTTCGTGGAGCCAAGAAATTACCGGATAAAATAGCAGAATATCGTGAGCAGATTTTAATGGCGCGAGAACTTACTGTAATTGCTGAGGATGCCCCCATAGGCCAACCTCAATTACAACGACAGACTATTGCATTGGATAAGCTCACAGAGTTTTGTGATCAAATGGGTTTGGGCGGACGCTTGATAGCAAGGGCAGAAAAAGTTAATCAGCAAATGGAAATTTGTACTGAATGAAAATAGTTGCCGATGAAAACATGCCTTTGGTGAAGGAGTTATTTACGCCTTTTGGTGAGGTCGAAACCTTTCCTGGTCGTGAGCTTGGTCCTGAGCAGGTAAAGAATGCTGATGTTCTACTTGTACGTTCGGTGACAACCGTTAATGCTGAGTTACTTGATGACAGCACTATTCGTTTTGTAGGCTCGGCGACCATAGGTACAGACCATGTGGACCAAGACTATTTAAAGCAGCAGGGTATTCAGTTTGCCAATGCGCCCGGCTGTAATGCAAACGCCGTGGTCCAGTATGTGTTATCAGTATTATTTAGGCTTCGCCCTGATTGGCAGGAGCAAACAGTTGGTATTGTTGGTTGTGGCAATGTGGGTGGAAGGTTGTATCAAACCTTGCAAAAGTTAGGGGTAAATTGTCGCTGTTATGATCCTTTTCTTTCTGATGCTGAAAATGCTCATTTAACCTCTTTTGAGGAAGTGATTCAGTCAGACATTCTCTGTTTACATACGCCACTGACAACTGATGGATCTTTCCCTACCTTCCATTTATTTGATGAGGCTGTGCTGTCACAGCTTCTCCCTGATGCATTGTTAATTAACGCTGGAAGGGGAGCTGTAGTCGATAACCAGGCGCTTTTAGATACATTATTAAATGTATTGCCACAGCGATCGTTGCAGGTGGCGTTGGACGTTTGGGAGGGTGAGCCTGATATTCTGTTACCTCTACTTGAACAGGTGGATATTGGTACTCCTCATATCGCAGGTTACAGCTACGATGGCAAAGTAAATGGCACAACAATGGTTAGGGATGCATTTTGTGGCTGGTTAGGTGAAACAATACCCGATTCGACTTTTGATGGTATGGCTATGGCAGACCTCGATGTTTCTTTGTTAGCGGAGGCTATTTTGGCTACTTTTGATGTGGAGAAGGAAGATCGGCGCATGAGGGAAGCGCTGTTGGTTGAAGGTGAAGAGATACCCCATTCTTTTGATTTACTAAGAAAAAATTGCCCAAAACGATTGGAGTTTCACCATTACAATGTTGTTAATGTTGATACTATCGAGGCCAAAAAAATGGCTGCTTTAGGTTTTCAAAGAAGAAAGTTTTAACGTACTAAGTGCTAAAGGTAAGAGGTTTGAATCTAAAGGTTTTGAGCAATAGCGTTTAACGAGAAACGGTATGATGAACTATGAGCCAGAGAGAAAGTAACTAGTTCTTCTGTTCTGGGTTGGCATCTTTATCATCTTCCAGCCCATCTTCTTCCAGAGTGTGACAGGCATCTTGTACCATATCTTCAGTGATTGGGATTTCATTGCCATCTTCATCAATTAATGCAGCACCATGGAAATCAGTGGCTTGTTCGTTAGTTTTTTCTTTGTTCATGTTTGGTTCGTAGTTTTATTTGTGATAATTCAACATATCACGATTAGTTTCGCATTCAAAAGCGGTTGTACAATTTTAGTATAAAAAATGTGGAGTAGTTAGTGTTTCGGCTAGGCTTAATTATAAACCCTATGGCAGGAATAGGCGGTTCTGTTGCTCTGAAAGGCAGTGACGGCACAGGAATTGTTGCTGAGGCTCGAAAGCGTGGTGCAGAGTTACGAGCACCTGATAGAGCTATTCGGGCGCTAAGGGTAATTTATGAAGGCATAGAGCCAAGTAAAGTGGTGTTGACGACTTATTCCGGCCCTATGGGCGAAGATTTAGCCAGGCAGTGTGGTTTCTCTCCTGAAGTGATAGGCGAGATTAATCCTGAACTGACTACTGCTGAGGATACAGAATCTGCTGCTACAGAAATGTCTACTATGGGGTTGGATATGATCCTGTTTGTGGGTGGTGATGGCACTGCTCGCAATATTTGTAACTCGGTACCTAACAATCAGCCGGTGTTAGGTATTCCTGCAGGAGTAAAAATGCACTCAGGTGTATACGCCATTACCCCAGAAATGGCTGGGGAGCTGGTATGTAAATTGGTCAGAGGAGAGCTGGTTGATATTCGCCCACAAGAAGTGCGAGATATCGATGAAGAGTCATTCAGGCAAGGAAAGGTTCAGGCTAGGTACTATGGTGAATTGCTAGTGCCCGAAGAGGGGCAATTTATGCAGCATGTGAAGTCCGGGGGTAGGGAAGTCGAGACCCTGGTGCTTGAGGATATTGCTGCAACATTAATCGAGGAAATGGAGGATGATTGCCTCTATATTGTTGGCCCTGGTTCTACTACCAAGGGTTTGATGGACGAGTTAGGGTTGGAGAATACGCTGTTAGGAGTGGACCTGATTAAAAACGGAGAGTTGCTGGCGTTGGATGTGACTGCAACAGAGATAGAGAATGCCATTTCTACGCACAATGGTGCGGCTAAAATAGTGATTACCCCTATTGGGGGACAAGGACATTTGTTGGGTAGGGGAAATCAGCAACTAACACCTGCTGTGATTCGGCAGGTAGGAAAGGATAATCTGGTTGTTATAGCTACCAAAACCAAAATTACAGAGCTCAATGGCAGGCCATTACTGGTAGACAGTAATGACCCACAATTGGATAGGGCTCTATCGGGGTATATTCCCGTGATTACCGGTTATCGGGACCAGGTTCTCTACCCCATCGGTTAGAAGTTGTTTTAAATTACAGGGTGTTTACAGAGTCTCTGCTGTGCTGGCCATCCTGTTTGTACCTTTTCTAACTCTGAACCGCTCAAGAAAGTTGGCAAGTTTACCAATGGCTTCTTCAAGGTCATCTTCCCGGGGTAAAAAGACAATACGAAAATGGTCAGGGGTCGGCCAGTTAAAAGCTGTTCCTTGAACTAATAGTATTTTTTCTTCCAGCAATAGATCCAGCACAAATTGTTCATCATCTTCGATGGGATAAATCTCTGGATCTAGTTTGGGGAATAGGTACATAGCGGCTTTTGGTTTAACACAACTCACACCTGGAATTTCGGTAAGTAATGACCAAGCTTTGTCTCGCTGCTGCAATAACCGTCCTTCTGGACTGATTAAGTCATTGATGCTCTGGTAGCCACCCAATGCTGTTTGAATGGCGTACATGGCTGGTACATTAGCGCATAGACGCATAGATGAAAGCATCTCAATGCCCTGAATATAGCTTTGAGCAAGATGCTTGGCCCCACTGACGATCATCCAGCCAGATCTAAACCCAGCTAACCGGTAGGTTTTCGATAACCCATTGAAGGTAATACAGAGAATATCTGTTGCTAATCGAGCAAGGGGGAAATGTTCTGTTCCATCATAGAGAATACGATCGTAAATTTCGTCGGCATAGATAATCAGATCGTGTTTTCTTGCCAGATCTACGATTTTTTGTAATACGGCTTCACTATAAACAGCCCCTGTGGGGTTGTTAGGGTTAATAACCACGATGCCACGAGTGTTAGGCGTTATTTTACTTGCAATATCCTCAATGTCGGGCTGCCAATCCTGTGCTTCATCACAGAGGTAATGAACAGCTTTACCTCCTGCTAAAGTTACCGAAGCCGTCCAGAGGGGGTAGTCAGGGGCTGGGACAAGAATTTCGTCACCGTTGTTCAGTAATGCCTGCATCGACATGACAATCAGCTCACTGACGCCATTACCCAGAAAAATATCATCAATTTCAACATCGGGGATGCCCTGTATTTGACAGCGTTGCATAACGGCTTTACGTGCGCTGTAAATGCCTTTCGCGTGGCAGTAACCCTGAGCTTCTGCTAAATTATGGATAACATCATGAATAATTTCATCTGGTGCTTCGAGGCCAAAAGATGCCGGGTTCCCTATGTTTAGCTTGAGAATACGGTGGCCTTCCTCTTCCAGACGGTTAGCATGATCTAGAACTGGGCCGCGAATGTCATAACAGACGTTGTCCAGTTTGTTTGATTTTTTAATGTGTTGCATAAAATTGATATTAATAGGGTTTTTTGTTGTGTTTAGTGGTGGTAATTAAGCCATTGTATATCAATTTCCCTCCATAACTAAGAATTGTTAGAGGGCAGAACTAAGGATAGTTAAAGGTAGATGTCATGATTGATTACAAAAAAATAACGAATGATGAGTGGCGGGAACGCCTGACAGATATGGAGTATCAAATTTGTATAGAAAAAGGGACTGAGCCTGCATTTTCTGGTGAATACCATGATAAAAAAACAGAAGGGACTTATCTGTGCCGTTGTTGTGGTGAGCCATTATTTCGTTCGGAGCATAAATATGATTCTGGTTCAGGTTGGGCCAGCTTTTACCAGCCATTAAGTAGTGATCTCATCACTGAATGCTCCGATACTAGTCATGGGATGGTCCGCGTTGAAACAACCTGCTCGAGTTGTGGGTGCCACTTGGGGCATGTATTTACAGATGGGCCCGACCCTACAGGTTTGAGGTACTGCACCAACTCACTCTCCCTTCAATTTAAAAAAGAGTAATTGGTTAAAAAAAACAACTGGTTAAGTAAAAGTAAAAGGGCTAAATAGCCCTTTTACTTTGTCTAGATTCAGGTAGCGCTCTATTTTACTGTTTATGAGGGCACTCAAAATTTATATCCAGATAGCATTTACCTATAGATAAATTGAAGAGCAGGCTTGACAGCACAGAGCCCGCTTCTTAGAATGCGCGCCTCTCTGATGAGAACACGTTTGTTACACAGTGTCCCGTTCGTCTAGAGGCCTAGGACACCGCCCTTTCACGGCGGTAACAGGGGTTCGACTCCCCTACGGGACGCCATTTTTACTCACTCTTGGTTGCAAAAAAGGCTGCTTAGAGAAAGTGCGGGAATAGCTCAGTTGGTAGAGCGCAACCTTGCCAAGGTTGAGGTCGCCGGTTCGAACCCGGTTTCCCGCTCCAATATAAAAGCGCAGTGCCTTAGGCATTGCGCTTTTTTTGTATGGCGCTGATTTTTTTATTTATTTCTCTTTTTTTACTTGGTTTCTCTCTATTTAGTTTTCCCGTGTTCCGTAAAAGTGATTTAGACTAGCAGTTTCGTTTCCTATCGAATTTGTTGATAGTGTTTAATCTGATCTGTGTACACCAAAATAGAATGTTGGAATATGACCACAGCTGCGCTCTCCATACGTAATTTACATAAACAATATGATAATGGTTTCAAGGCTCTCAAGGGCGTAGATCTTGAGGTGCAGCCTGGGGATTTTTTTGCACTGTTGGGCCCCAATGGGGCAGGGAAGTCCACAACTATCAGTGTGATTTGTTCATTGGTACAAAAAACTAGTGGTGATGTCCGGATTTTTGATATTGATATCGATCAGAACTTTTCTTTAGCTAAAAGAGAGATAGGCGTTGTTCCTCAAGAGTTTAATTTCAATCAGTTCGAAAAAGTCTTCGATATTGTGAGAACTCAGGCAGGTTATTTTGGCTTGCCTGCATCCCTGGCTGAAGAAAGAACAGAAAAGTACCTCAAGCAGTTGGGCTTATGGGATAAACGTGATCAGGCATCTCGTATGCTGTCAGGGGGAATGAAGCGCCGCTTGATGATTGCTCGGGCTTTGGTGCATGAGCCTAAATTACTCATTCTTGATGAACCGACAGCGGGAGTGGATATTGAGCTGCGCCGCTCTATGTGGCAGTTTTTAAAGGAAATAAATGCAAGGGGTACAACAATAATTTTAACAACACATTATTTGGAAGAAGCTGAGAGCTTATGCCGTAATGTGGCGATTATTGATCGTGGAAAAATTGTTCAAAATACATCAACTCGCGAATTACTGCGTAAGTTAAGCAGAGAGGTGTTTATTTTTGATACCAAGGAAGAAATTGACGACCTCCCTTCTATTGCGGGTTATAGCGGACAGCTTATCGATAGCCACAGCTTTGAAGTTGAAGTAGAAAAAAACCAATCACTCAACGAGATTTTTACCACGTTAACAGAGCAAAATATCCATGTTGTCAGTATGAGGAATAAGGCAAACCGATTAGAGGAGCTATTTGTTTCTATGGTGGAATCTCACGGTAATGAAAGTGTAGGGGAGAAAGGCAAATCATGAGTTTTCAAGAGCAGCGGATTGCCTTTACAACCATTGTTGTAAAAGAAGTTAGACGATTTACCCGTATCTGGTTGCAAACATTGTTGCCGCCAGCCATCACCATTGCGCTATATTTTGTCATCTTTGGCACCCTAATAGGGCCGCGTATCGGAGAGATGTCTGGCTTTAGCTATATTGAGTTTGTGGTACCAGGTTTAATAATGATGTCGGTAATTACCAACTCGTATTCCAATGTAGTGTCATCTTTTTATGGCACTAAATTTCAGCGTAGTGTGGAAGAGCTATTGGTTTCTCCCGTGCCTAATTACATTATTTTAACGGGGTATGTTGTCGGCGGTGTGGCAAGGGGGTTGGCTGTGGGATTGATTGTGACCTGCTTGTCGTTATTTTTTACAGATCTACAGGTAAGCCATGTTGTTATAACTGTCGCTATCGTTTTCTTGACAGCAGTGTTGTTTTCTTTGGCAGGGTTTATCAATGCAGTTTACGCCAATAGTTTTGATGATATTTCGATTGTTCCAACGTTTGTACTGACCCCTCTAACCTATTTAGGTGGCGTATTTTATTCCATTAGTATGTTGCCTGAGTTTTGGCAGGGGGTATCCCAAGCAAACCCTATACTCTATATGGTGAATACATTCCGATATGGATTACTGGGTGTTTCGGATATTAATGTTGCGTGGGCATTCACCATGGTGATCGGATTTTGTATTTTGTTATACAGTTACTCGCTGTATTTGCTTGGTCATGCTAAAAAGCTTCGTAATTAGTGTTTTTTAGTGTTCGAGGAGGAAATTCCTGATGGCAACAGATAATGACAATCTTTTATTAGGTGAAGAGGTTGCATATCCGACAGGCTATGCACCCGAACTGCTGTGTTCAATTCCTCGATCTCATGGGCGTAAAGCCCTTGGTATAGAAACTGCTGATGTTAAGGACAGCCCTTCTTTCTATGGCTTTGATTTGTGGACGGCTTATGAGCTTTCGTGGCTGGACCACAAGGGTAAGCCCGTTGTTGCTGTTGCCGATATCACCATACCTTGCGATACCGAAAATTTGGTAGAGTCCAAGTCATTAAAGTTGTATTTAAATTCATTGAATCAAACTACGCTTGCTTCTTTTCAGGATGTAGCTTCCTTACTGGAAAAAGATATTTCCAATTGTGTAAATGGAAGTATTTCCGTTGCTATTCAGACTATGGAAGGTTTTAGGCATAGAGGTTTATCCTCTTTTCCTGGTACTTGCCTTGATAGTTTAGAAGTAAAAGTTGATACCTATGAGCCTGATCCTTCCTTGTTGAGTCTTGATCATGAAGGAGGCTCAGTCACAGAATCTTTTTATAGCCACCTGTTGAAAACCAATTGCCCGGTAACAGGGCAGCCAGACTGGGCCAGTATTTTAGTTCGTTATACGGGTTTACCTATCGTTCCTGAAGGGCTATTGAAATATATTATTTCTTACAGAAATCATCAGGATTTTCATGAGCAATGTGTGGAGCGAATTTTTTCTGAAATTAATGAGCTTTGTCAGCCTGACGAGCTAGAGGTGTATGCTCGGTATACCCGTCGCGGTGGATTGGATATTAATCCCTACCGTAGTTCAAAAAATAGTGAACCACCATCCCTGCGACTTTCGAGACAGTGAGTAAGGTAAGAATTTTGGGTCTAGCCGGGATTTTAAAAAATATTTTTGTTTTTCAGTTGCTTAGCAGCACTAATGAGTGATTCTAAAATTTTATCTTTATCGTAATTTCTTACTCGATCCAAATCCATATAGAACGAGAAACCATTGGTAAGGTGTTCAAAATAGGTTTGATCTTTGCCTAAGTTTTTACGCATGTCTTCTACAGAATAGACACGAACGGGTTGTTGGTAGCCTTTGACTTGAATCTCACCCTTATCACGACACATGATTAGGTCTTTGACTAGAGAATAGGATTCGTGAGAGATCAGTATTTCACCTGGCTCTGCCGCCGATTCCAGCCTGCTTGCCAAGTTTACTTCGGTACCTAAAAGAGTGTAGTCCAAGCGGTTTTCGGTTCCAAAATTTCCTACAGTACAAAACCCTGTGTTAATGCCCATTCGGATTTCCAAAGGTTTTTGAATCCCTTGGTTCAACCACTGCTGTTGTAATTCTTTCATGTGCTTTTTCATGGCGATGGCCATTGAAACAGCAGCAACACAATCTGCTTTTGGCCCTTTGGTGCTTGGGTCACCAAAAAATACCATAATGGCATCACCAATAAATTTATCGATGGTGCCACCATGTTTTAGGGCAATTTCTGACATTTCAGTGAGGTAGCTATTAAGCAGCTTGGTCAAAGCATCGGCTTCCATTTCTTCGGATAGCTCACTAAAACCTTTAATGTCAGAAAAGAAGACCGTCAGTTGTTTTCTTTGAGTTTCCAGTTTGACGTCTTTACCTGAAGAGATGGCTTTCCTCAACGTGGGTGAGAGGTACTTGGAGATATGGTAGTTCTTTAGCTTCAGTTGTACTTTCTGCTTTTTAAGGTCATTTATTTGCTCATGTAGGGTTTGACCTTCGTTGAAGGCATTTAGCCCATAGATACAAACGTAAAAACCTAAGGCTATGAGTATGGCAAGGCTGGTGGTCAGGTTCGCATCCATTGACCACTGAGGTGGATACAATAGGCAAAGCAATGCAAAGCCAAGCCCTGCGACTAAATTGTTTCTAACAATGACATTAGTGCCGCCATTAATACTGGCGTTAAATTGAAGGGCGATAAAGAACAATAAAATAGAAAGAATATCTGTGCCCAGGAATCCTACAAGAACGCCTAGCAAAAAGGCATCAGTTAGCGATAGTAGAGAAGCGATAGGTGCGCGCTTCTCTTTCTTTGTTAGCTTGACCAGAAAATGGGCGAAAATAATATAAAGCGTAGTTACCAGTGTGAGGGATGCTAAATGATAGGCGTTGTTGTTTCCTGGCATTGATATAGCGAAGGTGGCAATCCCTGCTAACCCTATGAGGAAGCGAAATAGCATCTGATAATACAGATTCTTTTCAGTTTCTTTATGGCTTAAGTTCGTCATCTTGTAAGATGGAGACCTCTGCGCAAATGATAATGCGCATAATTACACGATGTCTGACCACAAAAGTCCATTCTTTATGTAGGGAAATGGCAAGTGCATTAAATATTAGGATAAACAAACTAGATTAAGTAGGTAAATATGATGGATGCACTAAGTGCATTGCATGGTCGAGTGTCTTGCCCAAGACTGATTGATCCAGCACCCCAAGGGGAAACCCTGAGAAACATTCAAAAAGCTGCTTTTCGTGCAGCAGACCATGCCCGTATGAGGCCATGGCGATTCCTTATGTTAGAAGGAGATAGTAGGGATAAATTGGGTGAGCTTTTTATTAAAGCTGCTTCCTACAAATCTGAAGAATTAACAGACAAGCAAAAACAAAGAATTGCCAGTAAACCATTGCGAGCACCAATGATCATGGTTGTGATCGCAAGCCTTAAACAAAACCCAAAAGTCCCAGATATCGAGCAAATCATATCGGCAGGGGCTACAGCACAAAACATGATCACAGCTGCTTATGCTCAAGGAATTGGTGCTATTTGGCGGACAGGCGATGTTGCCTATGATCAGATTGTGATGGATGGATTGGGGCTTTCTGAAAATGAGCAAATAGTGGGTTTTTTGTATTTGGGAACTATGCCTGTTGATGGCTTAGAAGCACCGGTTTTAGAGGTGGATGATTACTTTCAAACCTGGCCTTGATTCATTGCTTTTTGATGGTCGCTTGTGTAGAGTTGCGCACCTCAAAAAAACACGGTGAGGTGTCCGAGTGGCTGAAGGAGCTCGCCTGGAAAGCGTGTATACGGAAACGTATCGAGGGTTCGAATCCCTCCCTCACCGCCATAAATAAAAAGCCCGGCCTTGTGCCGGGTTTTTTATTTACCTCGTAGGGTTGGGGTTTGGTAAAATCCCCTGGTTCGACAAATTTGCTAGGAGCAAATTTGGGCGCCGGAGCTTGCGACGGCGGGGTGAAACCCCGAGCAGTATTGCTGCGAGCCAATCCCGACCAGTCCACCATTTAGTTGTTTTATATTCTTAGCCTTTATGGAGGCTTTTTTATATCTGTAGTTAGGGGGATTTGGATAAGAACCCATGTTCGAGCCGAGCGCCTTTGGCACGAGACAGCGCCGGAATGAAATGACGGTGTCCCGAAGGGCGAAGGCTATAAGTCTGAGTTATCCCTCCCTCACCGCCAAACAGTCTGCCGGGTTTCCGTGTCTCTGTGGAAGCTCGGTAAAACTCTTTAGCTTCAGTGTTGTGCCAGACTACCGGTCGCATCTCATTAACCTGCAAACACATAAATGAGGGCGGAAGTCACCACGGCGACCAACAAGGTCTGGATCCCGCTGCGTAGCCATGAGATGTTTGCGATTCTGCCAAGGAAAACACCTAGTAAAAACATCAGCAGTAACGCGAGAATAATGGAGGCATAGAGGGGTGATAAAGGTGGTGGTATTCCAGCATCTGATAGCCATAGTGGCATCAGGATCAGAAGTGAAATGATGAGGGGAGACGAACCATTAACTAGGGCGATAAACAATGGTGTAAAGCGTGCCGCCTCGCCATGTGCGCTTTCCTGGAGGTCGCTGATCATTGCATCCTCCAGTTTTCTTAGGGCACGATGTCGTTCTGCTGATTCACTGAGATAGGCACTGCTTGCACCGCTCATACCCAGAGCAATGGCCGCGCCCAGGCAAGCGCTAATAATCACAGATAGATCAGCGGGTGTACTAACAAGAAATCCAATGATGATCCCTAGCATGGTGAGCGCACCATCAAAGGCGTTGACTACAAAATAGCGGCGTACAATGCCGTGGGTACTTGTGAT
>JAJFKD010000171.1 GCA_021773405.1 Porticoccus sp. | reverse complement strand
CAATCAATCTGATAGATAAATAGCATGTCGTTATCAGACATGACCTTATCAAAATAAAAGATGATTATTTATGACACAGTTCCCGTAGTGCGGACACGTTTAGCCCCTTTGACAACGGGAGCTCGGCGAGCAGCATTGCGACGTTCTATTTTGTCATCGATGACATTTTTTAGCGCAATTAGCATGCCTGCAACAAGGAATGCACCGGGTGGTAATACAGCGACTAGGAACCCGTAATCATCACCAAAAAGTTGCAATGTCCAATTTTCGGCCATGGGGCCAAAAAGCAGATGCATATTGGCAAATAATGTGCCGCTACCCAGTACTTCTCGAATAGCACCAATGGCCAGAAGAACCAGGCCAAACCCGGTGCCCATCATCAGGCCGTCTAACGCTGAGGCACGTACATTATTTTTGCTGGCAAAGGCTTCTGCACGTCCCAAAATAGTACAGTTGGTGACGATTAAAGGAATAAAAATACCTAGAATCAAATACAGTTCATAGGTGAATGCCTTCATCAGTAATTCAGTGCAGGTTGTGAAGGTGGCAATAATCATTACAAAAGCAGGGATTTTTACTGCATCTGAAACTTGCTTCCTGATTAAAGAAACAACGATGTTTGACCCCATTAGTACAACCATCGTCGCAAGTCCGAGGCCTAGCGCATTGACTACAGAGCCGGTAACAGCAAGCAGGGGGCATAAGCCCAGTAGCTGAACTAATGCTGCATTGTTTTTCCAGAGCCCATTGTTGGTGATTTCTCGATAGGAAATATCAGCCATTGTCGGTTGCCTCTGCTATTGTTTGGTCAGTCGTGTTTTCAGTAATGCTATCAGTTGCGTTAGATATCGTCTCTTTAACAGGTTGAGTTTCTATCGCTGCTTTGATGAGTCGTGCTTTATCTTCTTTATAGTATTGCAGAGTTTTTAGTACCTGCTGAACCACAGCCCTAGGCGTAATTGTCGCACCAGTGAACTGGTCAAAATCACCTTTGTCTTTTTTAACTTTCCAGCCATCAGGTTTTGGGTTGGTTAAAGATTTCCCATTGAAACTTAGAATCCAATCGTCTTTTTTAAGATCCACTTTATCGCCTAACCCCGGTGTTTCTCTATGGGCGATAACCCGGACACCGGCGATTGTGCCATCCAAATTGATACCAACAATCATTTGGATATCACCGTTGTAACCATCGGGTGCCACTGCAGGAACGATGATGGCTACCAGCTTATTACCATCTCGGGCAATGTTGATGTTTCCACTTTTAATGCCGAGGGTCGGCCAGTAAGCAGCGGGGATTTCCAGCGTATCGACTAGTAGATCATTGTTGTGTCGTTCTAACGGTACGATCTCGAGTAGCGCACGCTTTTCCACTTCTCGTTTTGCTTCTGCAATACGCTCTTTTGTGCCCAGGTGAGTAAAGGCCAACAGGGCTGCTGTTATCAGAGCAAAAAGCCCCAGAACCCAGCTGTTATAACGGATAGATTGTCCCAGCATGACTTAGGGTCCCTCATCCTTTTTCTCTGTGGCTTTACGCGACTTTTTATGGCCGTACGTGCGGGGCAGGGTGTAATTGTCTATTAACGGTGCAGCAAAATTCATGAGCAAGACCGCGAATGCAACGGCATCCGGGTAGCTGCCCCAGCTTCGGATAATAAAAATTAGTATGCCAACCAAGGCACCATAAATTAGCCGGCCTCTATTACTTGTCGCCGAGGTTACTGGATCAGTAACGATAAAGAAGGCACCCAACATGGTGCCACCACTTAACAGGTGCAATAGGGGAGAACCATGGCTGGATGAACTACCGCCGTCATAAAAGAGTGCAGCACAGAGTGTCAGCGACACCAGCATGGCAACTGGTGCATGCCAGGTAAATACGCGGCGATACAATAGAAAGCAACCCCCGGCTAGAAAAGCAAAGTTAGCCCATTCCCAGCCAATACCTGCCCAGCTACCTTGGCTGAATAGCGGGTCTTTTTTGTACAGCTGCTCTACCAGTAATCCAGTGTTATGTTTAAAGGTATCCAGTGGCGTGGCTGCTG
Organism: Porticoccus sp.; assembly: GCA_021773405.1. GTDB lineage: Bacteria > Pseudomonadota > Gammaproteobacteria > Pseudomonadales > Porticoccaceae > Porticoccus. Next base: position 6,368 of record JAJFKD010000171.1, on the reverse strand, counting down.
TGTACGCGTCAATGCTTCCATTAACAGTTCCAGTAATAGCTTCATTGAAGAATGGCAGAACAATTTGTAGTGACTGCCAGAATCCGGGTACATCAATCTCTGCCGGGTAAAGTGGGGCTGGGGCTGGCCACGCTGTCATTTGTACCGGGAATGAAATTAGCAGTACAACATATCCCACCATTGCAGGGTTAAAGGGGTTATAGCCCAGTCCGCCATAGAGATGTTTGGCAATAACAATGGCGAAAAAAGTCCCGACTACAGGGATCCACCAAGGTGCTAGAGGTGGCAATGCTAGGCCCAATAATACTGCGGTGACCAAGGCACTGTTATCTTTCAGGTAAAACATAACAGGGCGCTTACGTAAGCGCATGACACTTGCTTCACAAATCAGGGCGACCGCGGAGGTAATAAGAACATTGATGATAGTGCCCCAGCCAAAGAAAACTGTCAGAGCGACCAATCCAGGGATGGTTGCTAATAACACCAGCTTCATCACATCTGCCGTACTTTGGGCAGTGTGCGCGTGGGGTGATGTCAGTTTCAGCAGGGCCATTATCGGAATCCGTATTTACAACTGGTTTAAGTTAGGAGAGCTCAGAAAGCTCAGTTTCAGCACTGGTTAGTTTAGCTTGCAGTTTTTCTGCTCCAGTTCGTAGTGCATCAATATGTTCAGAGCCTTCTTCTTCTGCAGCGACAAGTCGCTCTTGTGCTTTTTTCAGGCGCGCTTGCAGTGAGGTTATACTTGCCCGCAGTTTTTCTTCATCAGACATACTGGCTTGGGCTGCAGCTTTTGCTTGTGCTTTGGCAATAGCTGTAGCGGCAGCATCTTCTGTTTTAGTGCTAGCAGTAGTTGATTCAGTGGGTGCATCTTTTAGTTGTTGCTCGGCATCGCGCAGTTTTTCCTGCTGCTTTTCTAGGCCTTTTTGTAGTGCAACTTTTAATGCGTCATCTTCAGCTTCAGCTATTTTTTCTTCAGTAACATTAATGCGATCTTTTAGCGTAGCAATTTTCTTTTCCAGTGCTTCTTTTGGGCTAGCCTGGACTTTGGCCATCACTTCTTTAGCTTTATCGGGTTTAGATTCAGGAGCTGCTTGAAGTTTGGATTTGGCGTCTTCAAGGCGAAGGCGAGCATCTTCGATAGCGGCCTGGGCCTGCTCCCTTTGTTTGTCTGTAGCTTCAGAACCCAAAGCTTGTAAACGTTGTTCTACGGTTTCAAGGTGGCTTTCTGCACGAACAACACCGCGCTCAAGTTTTGCACGTTGTTCCTCTGGAGACGCTTTTTTTGCTTCAGCGCGAGCCATGGCCGCTTTAATAATGTCATCAGCTGCAGATGATTTAGCTGTGGCGCTCGTTGCTACAGGGCTGTCTTCTGTGCTGGCCGTTGCGTTTTCTGCTGCTTTAGCACGAGCTTGTTCAGCTGCTTTCTTGCGTGCTTCACGCTTGGCAGTTTTTTCTGCTTCTTCTTTTTCCTTTCGAGCTTTTTGAAACTCAAAGCGTTGCCTTGCTCTATCTGCATTGACTTTTTCAGCAGCCAGCTTTCTGATTTCGCCTTTACTGGCTCGATAGTATTGCACCAATGGAATATTGCTAGGGCAGATGTAGGAGCAGGCACCGCATTCAATACAATCAAATAAACTGTGAGCTTCTAGCCGCTCATAGTTCTGCGATTGTGCATACCAGAATAATTGCTGCGGCAATAAGCTGGCAGGGCAAGCCTCGGCACACATACCACAACGAATACAAGGTTGGGCTGGTGGCGGTGTAGGTAGTTCATCTTCTGTGGGCGCCAGAATACAGTTGGTGGTTTTTATCACCGGAATCTCTGAATTTTCCAGAGTAAAGCCCATCATCGGGCCACCCATTACCAGACGAGAGCATTGGCTTTGGTTAAAACCATTCTGTTCCAGTAGGTGGCTTATCGGTGTGCCTATTAGTGTTTGGTAATTTCTGTTAGTAGCACAGGCTTTCCCGGTAACAGTAGTTACTCGGGAAATAAGTGGTTCACCATGAACAATAGCCCGTTGTATGGCATGGGTGGTGCCCACATTTTGACAAACGATACCGATATCTGCGGGCAGTCCACCATTGGGAACCTCTTTCCCGGTTAGAATTTGAATCAGTTGCTTTTCACCGCCTGATGGATAGCGTGTGGTGAATTCCACTAATTCGATGTTAGTACCCTCAAGATAGGGCTCTAGGGCTTCATAGGCTTTGGGCTTGTTATCTTCTATACCGATCAGAATTTCATCGGGCTCCCCGAGAAGGTAAGAGAGTATTTTAATGCCCTCTACAATGGCTTCGGGGCGCTCTTGCATCAGCATATCGTCTGCGGTGATGTAAGGCTCACACTCTGTAGCATTAATGATGAGGGTAGATATAGGCTGTCGTGCACTCAGCTTTACTGCGGAGGGGAATCCTGCACCACCTAACCCGGTTATGCCTGAAGAACGGATTATGTCCAATAATTCTTCTGGTGTCTTATCTCGGAAATTATCTACGCCCTTATGCTCAATCCATTGATCCTTGCCATCAGGTATCAGAGTGATGCAGCGTGCAGACATTCCAGAGGGGTGTGGGATAGGGTAATCACTGATCTCGCTGATCTGCCCTGAGGTTGGCGCATGAACACCGACACTGACCATTCCTTTAGGCTCAGCCAATGGTTGGCCTTTTAGTACTATATCTCCTGCGCTCACCAGTAGTTTTGGTGGTGCACCGATGTGTTGGTTCAATGGTATGACCAACTTTTCAGGCAGGGGAAGGGTGCCGATGCTATCTTGCACTGACTGGTGTTTATTTTCCGGAGGGTGAACACCGCCGATTAGATCCCAGACTTTTCTCATGCGGCTTGATCTCCGCTGTCCTGATCAGAAGCGATAATGTCCCCGGGGCGCAGGGCTTTAATTTGTTCTTCTGCTGAGGGGGGTAAATCCCACTTCCAATCAGCAAGTCCTTTGTCCACAGGCAGCATATCAATGCAATCTACGGGGCAAGGTTCTACACAGAGATCGCAGCCTGTACATTCACTCACAATCACTGTGTGCATTAATTTGGCAGCACCCAGAATGGCATCCACAGGGCAAGCTTGAATACATTTTGTGCAGCCAATGCATTCATCTTCGCGAATATAAGCGACTGTTCTGGTATCGCTCTCTTCCCCATGCTCTTCATCCAATGTAGGTGCTTCTACATCGAGTAGGTCTGCAATGGCATTAATGGTTGTTTGACCGCCGGGAGGGCATTTGTTGATGGTGTCGCCATTGGCAATAGCTTCTGCATAGGGGCGGCAGCCGGGGTAGCCACATTGGCCGCACTGGGTTTGCGGTAACAGGCTATCGAGTTGCTCAACAATTGGGTCGCCTTCGACTTTAAATTTAATGGCAGCAAAACCTAAAACTGCACCAAAAATGATAGCGAGGCCACCAAGAGCAACAAGTGCAGCAGGGATTGGGTGCTGTGCGATGAGTTCGAACACGTTATTTTTCGCCCCTACACCAAGCCACTGAAGCCCATAAAGGCTAATGACATTAATCCCGCGGTAATCATACCGATGGCGGCACCCTTGAATGGGGTGGGAACATCAGCTACAGCAAGACGCTCGCGCATAGCTGAAAATAGAATCAGTACCAATGAAAACCCTACGGCAGCGCCAAACCCAAACAGGGTAGACTCAGCCAATGTATGTGCTTTGGCCGTATTTTGCAGGGCAACACCCAGTACCGCACAGTTGGTGGTAATCAATGGCAAGAATACGCCGAGCACTCGGTACAGTAATGGGCTACTTTTTTCGATAAACATTTTGGTGAATTGCACTACAACGGCAATCACCAAAATAAAGGAAATAGTTTTAAGGTATTCAAGATCCAGTGGGATCAAAATCCAGCTGTTGACCATGTAGCTGGACATGGCTGCTAATGTCAGTACAAAAGTGGTGGCGCCCGCCATGCCGATGGCAGTTTCCAGTTTGCTGGAGACACCCATAAACGGGCACAGGCCCAGGAACTGGACCAGTACAAAGTTGTTCACCAAAATGGCGCTAACTAAAATAACGGCAAATTCTTGCATGTTAGGGTGCCTTTAAAAATAGTAATTTTTTCGTGAGTGCAAGAAAGCACCGCGCGGAAAACCACAGTGTACAACGAGTACACGAGGATTTGAGCACGGAGCTGACGCAGCAATCGAGGAAAAAGTGCATTTATTAAAGGTACCCTTAGTCTTATCTCAATGAGCTCGCCATTATAGCGGCAAGCTCACTTGCTTAATAAATATAAAACAACAACTTCTTAGTATATTTGGATATATGACATATCTGATGAATATATCCCTTATGCCCAGTTAAGTTTCTATGGGCTTGACCTAGCTCTAGTTAATCTACTTATACAAAGCTATCAGGTCACACGTTGTCCGGGTTGAGCGCCACTATCTGGTGACAAAAGGTATATCCCTTCGTTTCCATCGGAATCCAGACCGCCAGAGGCCAATACCATGCCTTCAGACATACCAAAGCGCATTTTCCTTGGCGCTAAGTTGGCTACCATTACCGTAAGGCGACCTTCAAGATCTTCAGGTTTGTAGGAAGATTTAATACCAGAGAACACATTTCGGGTTTCTCCGCCAAGGTCTAAAGTCAGCTGCAATAGTTTGTCTGCACCTTTCACATGCTCTGCTTTGGTAATCAGGGCAACACGTAAATCCACCTTGATAAAATCATCAAAGCCGATTTCTTCAGCTATCGGTTCTGTAGTAAGAGGCTCTTCAGCTAAAGGCCCCTTTGCTGGTTTAGAGGTTTCAGCAGCTGTTGCTGCAATGGCTTCTTTGCTTGCTTCCAACATGGCATCTACCTTGTCTTGTTCCACCCGTTGCATCAACGGTTTGAACTTGCTGATTTGATGGCCGGTCAATGGCTGTATGTCGCCTTCCCATTTTAATTTATCATTAAGGAACGCTTCGGCGGCCTCAGTCATGGCAGGCAAAACAGGTTTTAGATAAATCATTAATGCTCGGAAAAGGTTAATACCCAATGAGCAAATATCCAAAACCTCTTGTTCGCGGCCAGGTTCTTTCGACAATTTCCAAGGCTCTTTGGCGGCGATATATTCATTGGCAGCATCAGCCTGAGCCATGATTTCACGAATGGCTCTGCCGAATTCACGGTTCTCGTAATGGTTGGCAATACTATCTGCCGCACCAGCAACTTGCTGCCATAGAGCCTCATCGGCAATGTTGCTGGACAGTACACCATCATTTCCTTTGGTGATGAATTTGGCACAGCGGCTGGCAATATTGACCACCTTGCCCACAAGATCGCTATTTACTCGCTGGATAAAGTCTTCCAGATTTAAGTCGAGATCATCCACACCAGAGGAGAGCTTGGCGGCAAAATAGTAGCGCAAGTATTCCGGATTGAGATTGTCCAAATAGCTGCGGGCATTAATAAACGTGCCGCGGGATTTCGACATCTTCTTGCCGTTAACAGTGAGGAAGCCATGAACACACACCTGAGTTGGCGTGCGGAAGTTGGCACTGCTGAGCATGGCCGGCCAGAATAGGGCATGGAAATTGACGATATCCTTGCCGATAAAGTGATACAGCTCAGCTTCGGAATCAGGTTTCCAGAATTCATCAAACTCCAGTGTGTTGCCTTCTTTGCTTTCGCAGAAGTTTTTAAAGCTGGCCATATAGCCAATAGGCGCATCCAACCACACATAGAAATATTTACCCGGCGCATCGGGAATTTCAAAACCAAAATAGGGGGCATCACGGCTGATATCCCACTCGTGTAATCCAGCGTCCAGCCACTCGCTTAATTTGTTCGCTACTTCTTCTTGTACATGACCATTGCGGGTCCAGCTTTTCAGGAAGTCTGAAAACTCAGGCAGTTTAAAGAAATAGTGAGTGGATTCTTTTTCTATAGGTGTGGCACCAGAAATCGCCGAGATCGGGTTGATCAAATCAGTAGGTGCGTAAGTAGCACCACAGGCTTCACAGTTATCGCCATACTGATCGTCGGTTTTACACTTTGGGCAGGTGCCTTTGATGTAGCGATCGGCCAAAAATAAATTCTTTTCTGGATCGAAGGCCTGAGTGATTTCTCGTGTAGCAATATGGCCATTTTCGCGTAGGCGTGTATAGATCAGTGAGGACAACTCCTTGTTCTCTTCCGAATGGGTAGAGTGGAAGTTATCAAAGTTGATAAGGAAGTCACTGAAATCCAGTTCGTGTTCTGCTTTCACCTCCGCAATTTGCTCTTCAGGTGAAATACCACGTTGCTCAGCCTTTAACATAATTGCCGTACCGTGGGCATCATCTGCACAGACGTAGTAACATTCGTGACCGCGCATTTTTTGGAAACGAACCCAAATATCAGT
>JAJFKD010000018.1 GCA_021773405.1 Porticoccus sp. | reverse complement strand
CATGTCAGTTAAACAATGAGAGCAATATGTTAAACCATCTGTAGTATATGCTTCGTCAAAAATGTCCACAAAGCTACTAAATAAAGTATCAAAATTTTTATACGATTCTAAAGAATGGCGGAATTTATATATTTTCGAAGGATCATCAGGAATTGGGCATACAATATATGGAAGGTGATTCTCTTGTAATTTGAATAATTTTTTTATCGCATATAATTTTTTCTCTGCATGGCTTAATGGAGCCGAATGAATTACTAAATCTCTATAATCCCCTAGTTTCTTAAGCCAACCACTCCCCTTAGATATCGTTTCAATTTCATCGGCTAGATTATCTTTCGTTTCTATTCTATTTATAACGTGTTTTAACAAGCCTGATAAGGTAGTAATTCTCAGATTCTTTTGCTCAATATTTTCGTTGTATATATAAGTTGATGCATATTCAGCCAAATAATCTCTAAGGATACATGCATCAATCAGAAAAGCTTGAATCTTCATGAAACAAATCCATGTAAATCCATCGGAAAAATGCGAGTTATCTTCGAATTTCCCCCTCTTTAAACAAGCATCTAATTGAATCCTATAGGACTCCGAAATTTCTCTTAATCGCCATGCTGTAACCCTTAGCTGATGTGATATCCGACTGGATAAATCCCACAGGTGCCCATTTTTAGCTTTATGTGAACCCGTACTGATATCGCTCCAAAGTCTTATTGCACTTTCATAATCATAATGCTCGCTTGGCTTATACATGATGGGATGCCAAAGCGGTATATCTGTCCCTTCAAGTTGGCCATCGTGATCAATCAAATCCACGCCATATATTGGTAAGTTAATAGTATGAATTGAATCAAAAAGGGAGTAGTAGTCAGTGATCGAAAAACTAGCAATCTTATAATCAAGAGTACTCGGTTCTACAATTACTTTTTTGTTTAACTCGTTCACTAAACGAATGCCACCTAACGAATGAACTATCCTTATCACTGGGCAGTATTGTTTCAAAATAATCCCTTAATGCTGGTTATAGTATGTAACCCTGCTCATAGCTTATTCGTTGATTTGGGTATTTGGGTATTTGGGTATTTGGGTATTTGGGGCAATGTAAAAACTTCAACGTCCGCTTTGGGTCGAATACAGACATTTTCCCAGAGGTAATGGCTCGATAATATTTAAAAGCCGAGCGTGTGTTATAGGGCGGGTCGATATAGATACATTTCACTTTGCCGGCATAGAGCGGCAACAGGCTTTTCAGCGCCTCCAGGTTGTCCCCCTGAATCAGCATATTGCCACTGTCGGCATCGCCCACACTCAATTCTGCCACTGACTCCAAAAGGCGATAAGGTACCTGCTGGGCAGTTGTTACTGCCTTGTCTTTATTTAACCAGTCGAGAATGGGCATCGTTATTTTTACGTCTCAGGTGTCTAGACCATCGGGGTTTTGTAGTGATTTCTTTTGCTCTGATTTCAGCCTGCGTTCCACCTTTTTTATATCTTCATCCGGTGCAAGAGATTCTGGTCGAATACCCCTTTCTAACAGGGTATTGCGAACTGCTTCGTTGTTGGTTATGTGCTCACGGGATATTTTGTTTTCGGTGTGCATCTGCTGTTCCCTGGCATTGAATATGGTGATTTCGGCAGCAAAGTCCTTGGCTTTTAAAACGATGGTTGGCGCAAAATCAGCCAATGGTCTGTTAGCAGGGATTTTCCATTGTGACTTCATCGCTTGTGTCGTTTTGCCAAATAGCGCCTGATCACCTTTGCTTCGGATCAAGCCAAAATGCTTATTCTCACCCGTTTGTTCGTATATAACGTCCGAAAGTTCTTTTTCGGTGTGGGTAAGTTTTTGTCTGGCTGAAAGTCTCTCTGTTTCCTGTAGGCGTTGCTCTATCAATTCAGCACGTCTTGCCTGTATCGCGAAGTAGGTTTGCGCAAAAGCAATGTCAGATTTGCGCGGGTCGCCATTCTGGGCAATGAGATAACAGGCATAGCGCGTCAACATGATGTCGTCAATTTCACGTTGACTGCCCGATCCAAGTTCAACCATTTTGTTAACGTTAACAAAATGGTCACCAATCGCATGTTCCGCCACTTCACAGGCGGTCTTTGCCTTGGCAATCACCAAGGCAAAGTTACGCCATTCGGCATAGCCTAACAGGTGTTGAAGGTCTCTGGCCAACCAGAATTCAACACCTGCTTCAGTTTCTTGTGCATGCCCTTCAAAGGTTGAAGTCAGGCTATGAATAAGCTCCCTTTTCATCTATTTCTCCCTGTTGTTTTTTGTTGTCTGACGATATGTCTATTCAGCGCTGATTTTGTTACACAATTTTTCTGCCTTCCACGGTATTCAACAGTTCGGCAAAGATATAGCGGGTGGAGCGCCGCCCCTGACCTTTCGCAAGCACTTCAATAATCCCTTCTTTTTCCAGTTTTCGGATGACCGGATAAATAGATGAACGCTCCATACCTGTGGCATCTGACAGATCGTTGGCACGGAACACCGGGCGACTAAACAAGGCATCAACAATAGCGGCACTGTGCTGGGAGCGACTGACCCGCTGTACCTCGGTTTTGCTCCAATCGTAAAGTTCGATAATTTGTCGCAAACGGGCAGTATTGGTTTTGGCCTGGCCGACAATCGCCGTCAAAAAGAATGACACCCATTCTGTCCACTCGCCCTTCCTGGATATACCCTGCAACCCCGCATAGTAATCATCTCTATTGGATTCAAGATAGGCCGAGAGATAAAAAGACGGCGTCTGGATAACCTGTTTACCGTAAAGAAATAGGGGTATTAACAGCCGACCAATACGACCATTGCCGTCATTAAAGGGGTGTAGTAACTCAAATTGGGCATGCATGATGGCCACTTGTACCAGAGGGTCTTCTTCATCGGTTACCAGGTAGTCTTGCCACGTGCGGAGGTGGTCATTCAGTTGCAGTGGAGAGGGTGGAATAAAGCTGGCTTCTTCCATGGTCGAGCCAAGGCGACCAATCCAGTTTTGTTCCACCCGGAATTCCCCTGGAGTTCGATCTTGCCCACGCACACTGGTCATTAGACTTTCATGAAGCGCCTTAAGTAGCCAAAGGCTAATCTGCCGGTTTTCTGTTGTACTTATATATTCGGCACCCAGAACAAGTGCAGTTCGGTAATTCTGGATTTCCTGAATATCTTGCCTGATGGGTTCATCCTGCTCGCCACCTGCTTCATATTCCAGTACCTCTTCAATGGTTGCCTGGGTGCCTTCAATCTTGGACGAAAGTACCGCTTCCTGATTCGTGAGTGGAGACAGCATCAGCCCAGGGTTGGGCAATGCTTGAAGCAAGCCATCGTAGCCAGCTAACGCTCTATTGGCTTCACCAACCAGCCTGACCAATTTGCCTTGGTTGATGCTTTTTACTGGTAGTGATTCAGGAATATAAGGTGTCATCAGCGGGACCAATTTTTTGTTTATTTTAATTGGCAAAATAAAATAAACAACTTAATTTGTGTATTACGAAAAACACACAAATTATTTTGTTTATATTTAATGAGGAAATATCCCACACAATGCTGGAATTAACTACTCTAAATACCTTAAAGAGGCATTTAGAGCAGAAAAAATAGAGTGATATCTATAGAAAAGCGGTTTTTCTATACATGTTCCAAGCTATGTATATAAGAACCAACAGAATTACATATATAAATGCCCCTCGGCAAAGGGGCAACCCGCTAGTGTTTGTAATCCTCAATTACCGTCCAGGGCAGACCATATTTATTCATATCGTCCATAAAAGGGTCGGGGTCCAGTTGTTCCATATTCCACACGCCGGGCTTCATCCATTTACCTTCGAGCATCATCTTGGCACCGATCATGGCGGGGACGCCGGTGGTGTAGGAAATGGCCTGGGACTGCACTTCGGCATAGCATTCTTGATGGTCGCAGATGTTGTAGAGATAGACAGTTTTTTCTTTGCCGTCTTTGATGCCGGTGACAATACATCCGATACAGGTTTTGCCTTTAGTGCGAGGACCTAGACTGGCGGGGTCAGGCAGCAGGGCTTTGAGGAACTGGATGGGCACAATTTGCTGACCGTTGAATTCCACCGGGTCGATGCCGGTCATGCCCACATTGCCCAGCACTTCCAGGTGTTTCAGGTAGGCGTCGCCGAAGCTCATCCAGAATTGGGCTTTTTTCAGAGTGGGGAAGTGTTTGGTGAGACTTTCCAGTTCTTCGTGGTACATCCGATAAATATTGTAGGTGCCCACCCCTTCCGGGCAGGTGAAGGATTGCTGGGTAGACATGGCAGGGGTTTCCACAAACTGACCATCTTCCCAATGACGACATTCTGCCGTGACTTCACGGATATTGATTTCCGGGTTGAAGTTGGTGGCAAAGGGGTAGCCGTGGTCACCGCCATTGACGTCGATAATATCCAGGGTGTGGATTTCATCAAAATAGTGCTTGGCGATATAGGCGGTAAACATGTTGGTGGCGCCGGGATCAAAACCGGAACCCAGTAGGGCCATGAGACCGGCTTTTTTGAACTTTTCCTGATAGGCCCACTGCCATTTGTACTCGAATTTGGCAGTATCCAGTGGCTCGTAGTTAGCGGTATCCAGATAGTGCACGCCAGCTTCCAGGCAGGCATCCATGATGGTGAGGTCCTGATAGGGTAACGCCACATTGATCACCATATCCGGTTTAATCAGGTTGATCAGTTCCACCAATTCGGGGACATTGTCGGCATCCACCTGGGCAGTTTCAATGGGCCGATTCAGCTGAGCCGCTATTTTTTTACACTTTTCTTCATTGCGGCTGGCCAGCACGATGTCCTCAAACACATCTACCAACTGGGAACATTTGTGGGTCACCACACCGCCGACTCCACCGGCACCAATAATCAGTACTTTTGACATAGTTTTTTCTCTAACGAATTAGTCACGTTCAAAGTAAGTGTATCCATTCAGGCTATTACTGAATGTTTGCAGCATCTGCCGACGTTCCACTGCTGTGATCCACCCAGATTTTACCGAGGCTTCTGCATTTACTCGGAATTGTTCATAGAGCTCTTTGGGGCTGTATTCCACATAGCTCAGTACATCTCCAATGGTGTCACCCTGAATTTCTTCCACAAACTCAAACTGGCCATCATTATCGATACGAACACTGGCCACATGGGTGTCGCCGAACAAGTTATGCAAATCACCCAGAGTTTCCTGATAGGCACCCACCAAGAATGCACCCATGTAGTATTCCTCCCCTTCGTTCAATTCGTGCAAGGGTAAGGTGTGTGATTCACCATCTGCATTGGCAAACAAGTCCAGCTTGCCATCAGAGTCACAGGTTAAATCACCGATCACGGCTTTATTGGTGGGCTTTTCATCTAAGCGATGAATCGGCATGACAGGGAAGATTTGATCAATAGCCCAAGCATCGGGCAGCGACTGAAACAGGCTGAAGTTGCCGTAGTAAATATCAGCCAGTGCTTCATCGAGGTTTTGCAACTCTGGGGGCACTCGCTTGAGTTGGGGTAGCAATTCACGGGTACGCTGGAGAATTTCAAGATAGATATTTTCTGCCAACGCCAATTCCCGCAACTGCATCTGCCCCTGGCGGAACATACGGCGGACTTCTTCACGATAATGTACAGCATCGTTAAAGCACTCTTGCAGGCTTTCCTCTGTTAAACCTTGAAGTGTCACCCAGAGGTTATGCAGAAAATCATTGCTCTGTTCTGGCAACCGCTCTGGCAGCGGACGAGGTTTAAAGTGGCTAACATCAAGGATGTTAAACAACAGCACCGATGAATAGGCCACAGTTGCACGGCCGGATTCAGTAATAATGGTGGGGTGTGGAACACCGCTGTTATTGAGCGCTTCACCGATGGTTTCGACGATGTCCACACAGTACTCTTCAATGGAGTAGTTTTTACTGTGGGTCTCATTGGTTTTGGCACCGGTGTAGTCCACGGCCAAGCCACCACCGAGATCGAGATAACCCAGAGGAGCTCCCTCTTTGACTAGGTCCACATAGTAACGACAGGCTTCCTGCAAGCCGTCACGGATATTTCTAATATTGGGAATTTGAGAACCGATGTGATAATGCATTAACTGTAAGCAATGCAGCATCTCTGCATCCCTAAGCTGATCTACCACGTCCATCAATTGATTGGTGGTCAAGCCAAACAGGGAGCGGTCACCCCCATCACCAAACCAGTGGCCTTCTACTTCAGCAGCCAGTTTTACCCGAACACCAATAAGCGGCTCTACCCCCAATCGTTTTGACTGTTCCAGAATAATGGCCAGTTCGCTGGGCGTTTCAATGACAAAGAAGCATTTGAGGCCCAGTTTGCGGGCATGTAGACCTAACTCTACAAATTCGGCATCTTTATAACCATTACAGACGATGCAAGCTTCACTATCACGAAGGTGGGACATGGCAATAATCAGTTCAGCTTTACTGCCCGCTTCAAGGCCATGGTGATACTGGGCACCAAATTTGGCAATCTCTTCCACCACATGGCATTGCTGATTCACTTTGATGGGAAATACACCACGGTATTCACCCTGATAACCAAAGTCCCGAATGGCACTGGCAAAGGTTGTGTTGAGGCGGGTAATACGTTCATCCAGCAGGTTTTCGATGCGCAGCAGCACTGGCATTGCATGGCCGCGTTCTTCGAGACCCGCCACAATATCCATGAGGGAAATTTCTATCGGCTGGCTATTTTTTCCGGTGACAACGGTCATTTCACCTTTATCGGAGAGACCAAAGTAACCGGCACCCCAGTCATTAATGCCGTATAAACTTGCTGAATCAGCAACTGACCAGTCGGATTTTCGATGAAGTATCAAAGTGCTAGCCTCCCAAGGAAACCACCATCAGAAGAAGCAACTGTGATTAACCAAGGCCATCATCAGTACCCCCTGAATGAACAAAGAGTAGTACCAACAACCGGAGTAGCCATGACTCCGAACCCAGACAGACTTTTATAGAAATTCAGTCAATGATAAAAATCGTGCAAATCTACCCGCAAACGAGGAGTTCACTTGCAGGGGCGCAACTGTCACAAAAAACCATACGATTTGGAAGAATAATTTAACCACTACAAGATACTAGTAATGACCAATATCAATAAAAAAGTTTCGGCCTTTTTACTGATCTATCTAATTCTGGTTGAATTTAAGCTCAGCCTAAAGTAGTTTGAAAAAATATTGGCGTGGGCTTAAACAGGAACTACATAAGATGACGGACCAAGCTATAACGGATCAAGCTGATTCTGACATTCACGATGCCAAGTTTGTTCTATCTGGCCAGAAAATTGTGGATGTTCACTCATTACAAACCTGTGCTTCTGAAATTTACACCCAATTAAAAAAGCCATCCGATAAAACACCAGAAAGTGCCAAGGGTATTATTGATCAGGCCAATGAAGCGAAAGAAACAGCAGCCATTGATTTTTTTGCCCTTAACTGCCTTGGCAGTGTCTGCGATAAAGTGGATACGGAGGTGTTTTTCATCAACTTGTCTCCTTACACTTTGTGTGCAAAAGAGAACCTAGAAGAGCTTCAAGAGAAACTCCAAACGCTGGTAGAAACAGGCAAACAAATTGCCATTGAAATTAATAACCCTCCCCGTGAATTAAACAGCCAGGAATACATACAAATGTATTCAAACTGCATGAAGCTGGCGCGAAGCGGCTTGAGGTTTGCAACTAATCCTTATTACCGTGCAGCGGATGTGTCTGTCCACCTGGATAAAGAGCACACACCTTTCTTGAAAATCGCCCGCCCCTTACTGCATAAAACATTGGAATCTGAACAGGCAAAAACTGCGCTGGAAAGAGACATTAGAATTGCCAAAATTCAAGGCCGGAAAGTGATTGGTGAAGGTGTTGAAACGGAACAGGAACTGGAGCATTGCAAAACGCTTGACTGCGACTGGGCCCAGGGTTTTTATATTGGGCACCCGGTTCAGCTATTTACCAAAGGTTTGAGCCTGGACGACGAACTTATTTAACTCTCCGGAGTTCAAGCCACGCCTTAACGCCATACCCTTAATTAACCCATATCGCTCCAGGGGTTAGCTTTATCAAACACAACGTTTTGCTCATAACCTGGCATATGGATGCCGTCCTGGCTGATATCGATACCTGTTTCATCGATCAGTGGCTCACCAAAACGATAAACGACATTGACCTCTCCGTTATCCGCTCGACTTGAATAATCTGCTGCGGCTTTACGGGTTTGCTCTCTACGTTGCTGATAATCCGACATTGCTTGCCCATAACGACGGGACAACATTTGCTCTACTTTATTGGGCGATAATAGAACCGCAGTGGCATTATTCCCACCAAAGCCTTTTGAGTTGATAAAGGCTACATCCATTTTTCGATCGCTGACATCAAGGTCTTCTAGTGGGAAAAGCATTCTCTCCTGACGTACATCTTCTGCAATTTTATCGACGGTTTTAATGCCCGGTACGATATCGTATTTAAAAGTACCCAATGCAAAGGCAAACTGATCGCCACTCGCCCCAGCTAATGAATGCCCAACAAAAGCTTTTGCTGCCGTAACTGGCCAATCGTGAATATCAAATGCTTTAGCGACACGGTCAAAAATCTCTGATTCTGTCACCCGATTTGCGGGTGTACTGGAGCCGTGGGCATGTATAAAGCTGTGCTTTTTAACCGACTCTTCTCCGGCAATAACAACCGCCGAGGCGACAGCCTTAGCAAAGGAAACATAGTTACCCGCACCAGGAGCAGAAATAGACTTTTTGATGCCATCGGCATTGACGAAAACATCAGTAACGGCACCATGTATATCGGCACCTAGCTCCATTGCTAATGCATCGTCCATCAGAACAGTATATTGAGCACCTTCACCAATACTAAAACCACAGTTTTCGCCAAATGGGCGACTGGCTCGGCGCCAATCCGGTGTTTCCGTACCATCCAACTTACACAAACCTTCATCGGTACCCAGCGCGCCCATGTTGGTAAACCCGGCCATAATCTCTGGTGTTAATCCGGCCTCGGCACTGCCAACAATGGCAACCCTGCGGCGACCACTGCGAATATCTTGTACTGCTGATTGCAAAACATATAAAAAGGAAGCACAGGCACCGGTAATCGCCGCCGTATGTCCAATACTGCCCAATACATAGGCATTCACAAAGTCTGCCGGCATAGTATTGAGCGCCATGGCATACTGTTTTGAGGTTGTTCTTTCACCCAATAGACGACCCTGTAATAACCCACCTAGGCCGTCTTTTGTCACTTGCCCCATGATACTGGTGCAGTAAACACCAATTTCATCTGGGCGAACACTGGCAGCAATGGTATCCCAAGGAATGCCAACAGACTCCAATGCATCACTAGCACCTAAAAGTGCCAGCTGTAATCCACGGGGATGAAAGCGGGATTTGTATTGTGCCGCCGGGTCAAAGCCTGAAGGCAATTGCCCTGCGGCTTTTGCTTCTTGCTCTGAATAAACCGGCACCATGAACTCACCCACACCCTGAATATGAATTTCGTAGGCACTGCCTTCTAGGGACTTCACATCCCAATGTTCTGGAATAGATTCAGGTAAGTCCCGCTTGTTCAGTTTAAAAGTGATGCCGTCACCGTTTTTTGTCTCCAGGTACACACGTTTGTGACCATAGATTTTGGCCGGATCAAATAAGGCATTTTCCAAACGACGAATCAAAGTACCTTCAAGTACTTTATTTTCGAACTGAGCAACAACTTGTTCTGCATTAAGGGCCGTATTATCAGCATCACGATAGCTCTCACCATCCCATGAAACTAGTTTCATCAAACAGGCAAGGCCTACAATTGTTTTTTGCTGTTCATGTGGTGGGAGTGCTTCCAGCACTGTTCGGCGAAAAGCCTGATGGGAAGAACTTCTTCCTGCGGCGTTATAGCCCCCAAAACCTACGATAACAGGCAATGCTTGCATTGATACGGCATCCTTCTAATGAATACTCGGCAGTCTATCAGGCAAGGCACATTGATTTTTGTCATTTATAGACATATATTTTGTCATTATGGCCAAAAAGATCGCTATTAAACCAACAACAGATAAAAAGGCACTGGAAGAATCGCCACCTCTTCGTGTGGCTACATTGCTGTATGACAACTTATTAGGCACCAGCGCCACACTGCCGGTAGAGATGCTCCGAACAGCTGAAGCCTCTGCACGTCCTGGTAATCCAGAAACCCGTCGTGTAGAGGCTTTTACCTTATCTATTGATAAAACCCCCGTTGCATCGCCCTCTGGTTTTTATATCAATCCTGCAAAAAGCATTGATGAGGTGCATCAATGTGACATCATCAGCCTACCAGCTTTGTGGAGGAACCCTCGCCCGGCACTGAAAAAGTACCAACGGTATATCCCTTGGTTACAACAACAAGCCCAACAGGGTGCAGTGATGATCGCGGTAGGTACTGGTGTTTGCTTTCTCGCAGAAGCAGGGCTATTAAATAATCAGCCTGCCACAACCCATTGGCATTATTTTGATCGCTTCCAAAAGGATTACCCTGAGGTTGAATTAAAGCGCCAGTATTTTATTACCCAAGCAGGTAATCTTTATTGCGCCGCCAGTGTGAATGCGATGGCAGAATTGATGGTGCATTTGGTGGCGCGATTATATGGTCGTGGTGCTGCCACGCAGGTGGAACGTAACTTTTTTCACGAAATTCGTAGTACTTTTGAGCCTACCAGTTATTTTTCTGATGATGTTCAGGAACACCCTGATGAGCAGGTGGTTCAAGCACAGATTTGGTTTGAGGATAATTTCAGCAAGCCGGTAAAAATATCGGATGTCGCTGAGCAGTTTGATTTTAGTGTCCGCACATTTAACCGCCGCTTTAAAAATGCTTTGGGAAAAACACCCTTGGAGTATTTACAAACTACCCGCTTGAATAACGCCCGTGAATTGTTACAAAAATCTAACCTGTCTATTTCAGAAATTGCAGCGCACAGCGGTTATCAGGATGCAGCATCTTTCAGCAAAACATTTAGCCAGCATTTTGGTACCTCACCATCAAAGTACCGAGAAACCGTACGCGCTAAATTATTCAGTACCCACTAAATCTGCTAATTCCATTTATAGCACTAAGTGTATAAAAGGCCTGAGCCAAATTAATCCAGAATATAGAGTAGCCATTCGGCCAACAGAGCGGGTTTGTTTTTATCCTTAATATTTATGGATATATCTACAGTCAACAACCGCCCTTCACCCTTAACTTTATCGGACAACAACACCCAATTAAGCTGAACGCTACTTCCGGCATAAACAGGTGTGATAAATCGCAGGCGATTTACTCCATAGTTCAAAATAGTCACTTCACCTATCTGGGCCATGAGTTCATCCAGCATTAAATGGGGTAACAACGAGAGGTAAAGAAAACCATGTGCAACGGTTCCACCTAACGGTGTTTTTGCTGCACGTTCCGGGTCAACATGTAAGTACTGATGATCCAATGTTACATCAGCGAACTGATTAATTTTCTGTTGGCTGATGGTAAACCAATTTGATTGACCTCTGAGTTGACTGTTCATCCGCAATACCCTTAAGCCTTTTTAAGAATGTATATGAGGAAAATCTACTAGAGAATTAAGACAAGAATATGTATCAACGATTAAAAACGTAAGTCCCAGGAGCGTTTTCCATAGGTTTATGACGAGGGTTTCCCAATGTTTTTCTTGCTGGTTTTTTTGCACCTGAACGCTTGGCCAACCATATAGACCAATCCTCCCACCAGGAGCCCGGATGTTGCTCAGCTTCTTCCAACCAATCTTCAGCTAACGGCGGTAGGTTATCGGCACAAAAATATTTTGTTTTTTTATTACTTATTTTATTCGTTGCTTTATTTGGTACAGGTGTCACCAAGCTCTGAATATGACCACTAGAACTTAATATAAAACGGATATCTCCACCGACAAACTGTGTCGTTTTATAGCACGCTTTCCAAGGCGTAATATGGTCTGTTAGGCCCGCAGTAACGTATTTATCGCAATCCAGTTCTGCCAGGTCAATCTTTTGGCCCAGCACTTCCATCTCACCTTTGTACAACAAATTTTCTTCATACAAATCGAGGAAATCACTGTGTAGTTGGGCGGGCAAATTGGTTGAATCACTGTTCCAGAACAATAAATCAAAAGCCGGTGGGGCCTCCCCCATCAAATAGTTATTTACGTGGTAATTCCACACCAAATCATTTGGTCGCATCCAGCTAAATACTTTTGCCAGCTCGGCCCCCTCAAGCACTCCCTTTTCCTGCGAGCTTGCTCTGGCGGCTTTCAATGTTGCGGGAGAAGTAAATGCATTTAGATCCATGTCGTTAGAATGCATACTCAGCATACAAACGGACAAACTCAGGCTGTTAACTATATTGGCATCCTGATTTAAACAATAGGACAGGATAGAAGCTGTAATGCCTCCAGCACAGGCGCCTACCAGATTAATATCATCACTCCGCGTGATATCTAAAATAGCACTTACTGCATCGCTGGCCGACTCTACATAGGTACTCATACCCCAATGGCGATTTTCAGATGTTGGATTTTTCCAACTAATAACAAAAACCTGGAACCCTTGGGACAAACAAAATTGGATAAAGCTTTTTTCCGCCTTTAAATCATAGATATAAAACTTATTAATCTGGGGGGGAATAATAAGCAATGGACGCTTATAAACTTTTGCAGTGAGGGGCTTGTACTGAATTAATTCGAGAACTTCATTGCGAAAAACTACAGCCCCTTCTGAAGTTGCCAGATTTTCTCCCACCTTAAACTGGCTGGTATCCACTTGGGAGGGCATGGCATTGTTGTTTTTTACATCATAGACATAATTACGTAACCCCTTGAGCAAACTCATGCCTCGAGTCTCTACCACTTTTCGCATGGCTTTTGGGTTACTTAATAGAAAATTGGTAGGTGCCAATGAACTGGTAACAACTTCTTTAAAGAATTTGGCCCGACGGTCATCTGTGGTATCTAGACTGAGATCGTCAACAAGCTCACCCATAGACTCGTCCCAGGCTATATAGGCTTGTTTTAATCGGTGATAAACGGCACTTTCTTCCCAGGCAGGATCATCAAAACGGCGATCGCCTTTAGGCTCTTCAAACTTATCGGTGCCCTTGAGGATATCGACTACTTTTCCTGCCAATTTTTTACTATTTTTGGCTAGGGTAGAAGGCTGCTTAATCGCTTGTTTAGCCGTCTGCTTGAGGATTTTTTTTAATTCTTCAGAACTGACCCCGACCAATGGGTTTAAGGCAATAGTTGCCTCCATGGCCTTAATCAAAAGCTCTTCCTGCTCTTGTTCTGTAGAATTTTCTTTCTGTTTAGACATCCTCATCTCCCATGTTCATCTACAGTAAAAAGCTGTTTTTCAACAAATTACTTTTCAGCAGAGTTCTCTCTCAGGGTAAGAATAATCATCCCGCTAATTACAAACTACAGGAGTCACAGCCAACTGGCAATTTTAGTGAATCTATCTACCAAGATGATCTAGGAGTGCCAACTAAAAGAAATTATTCTATGTTGCACTCTTAACATAGTCTTGAAGACTGCTGGCTAAATAGGATTCCAGGCTTTCCAAATCGGGAATTTGCATGATTTGGCCATCTAATTCTACATGCATTAAAACATGAGGTGCTGAGCCCTGATCATCGACTTGCTGCAAAGGATCATCTTCTGCAATACGAACAAGGTGTGAAAAGTCCTGGGCATGGATAGCATAGTAGCTAAGCCCTTTTTCTGGGCTCAAGGTATTTATGACCAACGCTGATGAACTGCCAGAAAAGCTCTCACGGCTCTCTGTACTGAAAGCTTCAAATGAAATCAGCGGAACGCGCTTTTGGCGCCATTCCAGCCAGCCATTAAACCAGACCGGAGCATTTTCCTGTGCTGAGACCTCAACCGCTTGTATCACCTCAGCAACGGCTGACATAGGAACTAACAGAGCACTCTCGCTTAAAGGAACAAACAAACAGTTTATTTCTTCAACTTCTTGAGGTTCTGCTGGGGCTACCTGGCTCATGGCCTGCTCCTGTAGAAAAAATCTTTATTAATAACCATCTTTAGAATAAAAGTCACTTAAGCCAAAGGGGCTGAATCTTATGTGCTAGATGATTCTTCTTGTTCTACCAAATTCATAAATGTTGTCATGGCTTCAAGCAACTCTTCTTCCTGGTAAGGCTTACCTAAATAACCCTCAACACCTAAATCAACAGCACGTTCCCGGTGCTTCTCTCCCGTTCTGGAGGTAATCATAATAATAGGTATATTCTTAAGCTCTTCACTTTCTTTGACCCTTCGTGCCACTTCAAAGCCATCCATGCGAGGCATCTCAATATCCAACAGCATGATGTCTGGCTGGTTTTCCTGAAGCAACTGCATCGCCTCAACGCCATCTCGAGCTGTCACAACTTGGAAACCTTCACGTTCGAGGAATCGACTGGCGACTTTCCTTACAGTTACTGAGTCATCAACGACCATCACCGTTGGTGCATCAGATTGACTGGACTCTTCCCTTGAATCGAGTACCTCAACCCCAGGTTTAGCTGTCACCTGTGCCCGCAACAGAGCCAACAGATCAAGGATCACCACAACTCGGCCATCACCCAGTAACGTTGCCCCGGACAAACCCGGCACTTTGCTAAATTGCGGTCCAAGGCTTTTCACCACAATTTCACTACTGCCTGCCAAGCGATCAACCTGAACTGCATAGAGGCGGGTTTCTGAGTGCACTAATACCAAGAAGACCGATTCCACGGACATATCGACCTTCGGCGTCAACTCTTCACTTAACAAGCTGCCAAGGTATCTTACCTCGTAGCGACCACCTGCATATTCAAGTCTCGCATCGGGGAAACGATAGTAATGCTCCAACTCCATAGAGCTGACCCGAACCACACCATCCACACTGTTTAATGGCAAAGCATAACGGTCTTCACCAATATCAATCATCAATGCACGGTTAACCGATACCGTAAATGGCAAACGGATACTAAACTGAGTACCTTCACCCTTACGGGTAACAATTTGTACAAAACCACCTAGCTCTCGGACTTGGCTATTCACTACATCCATGCCGACACCGCGGCCAGAGACTTGTGTTACTTCTTCGGTGGTTGAGAAGCCTGGCTGGAAAATAAATTGAATGATTTCCTGATCACTGAGGTCACTATCTTCCGCCATCAGTTCCATCTCGATTGCGCGCCGGCGGATCGACTCTATATTGAGGCCACGACCATCATCGGCCAATTGAATGACGATATCGCCACCTTCACGAACCAAGCCAATGGAAATAGCACCTGCTTCAGATTTCCCAGCACTTTTTCGCTCTTGTTCTGACTCAATACCATGGTCAATGGAGTTTCTGATCATATGCTCTAATGGAGGAAGCATCTGCTCCATCACAGAACGATCCATCTCACCTTCAACATTGGCTAGATATAATTCTACGTTTTTGCCTAACTCATCACTGAGCTGGCGGACCATACGACGCAGCCTGGGTACGATTCTAAGGAATGGCACCATGCGAGACTGCATTAATTGTTCTTGCAGATCAGTATTAATACGGGACTGAGCAAGCAATTCAGCGTCAGCACCACGAGACTTATCAACCAGCGTATTTTTAAGGTCCTGTAAATCCGAAGAGGATTCAAGCAGGGAACGAGAGAGTTGTTGTAATTGAGAATAACGATCCATTTCCAAAGGATCAAAGCCCTCGGCTACTGACATAGCTTCCAGCTGTTCCTGACGGAACATTACTTGTGCTTCAGTTTCCATACCAATACGGCGAATCTGGTCTTTTAGCCGCTGAATCGTGGATTCCATTTCATCCAAGGTGAAAGCAAATTCACTAACATGTTGCTCTACACGACCACGTGAAATACTAGTTTCACCCGCCAAATTCACCAAGCTTTCTAACAATGCGGCAGGCACCCTGGTCATTTCCTGAGGCTGACTTTGACGCTTGATATCTGGCATGCTGAGTGCCGCTGCATCTGGTTTAAACTGAGCTTCTGAAGTCTCGTCTACCACATGGGGCAACACAGTTTTCATGATCAATTCGGTGCCAGCACCTGCTTCTTGCTCTGTAAAGACCTCCTCTACACTTGGCTCAGGCTGCACACTCTCTTCGGTCGTCGTGTCACTTACCGGTAGCTCTGGCTGTTCGTCAGAATCATCAAAGAGCCTGCGGGCAAGGTTAAGTGACTCTAATAAATAATCCTGCTGGCGAAGCAATCCCTGAAAAATACTTTTATTGAGTTGATCTGGCTTTGTTTCAAGAATCGTCACTTCTGTTTCGAGGTCATGGCTCAAAGTTCCAAGCTGTTCCATACCCGACATACGGGCACCACCCTTAAGGGTATGCAAGGAACGCTTTAATGCTTCCACATGATCTTTGCTAGACCAGTTCTGCTCCCAACCTTGAAGTGCCTGGTCAATCTCCTCTAGCAATTCATCCGCTTCTGATATAAAGGTTTCCAGAATATCAAGGTCAACATCTGCTCTATCTAATGGTTCAATCGTCACCTGAGGCAAAGCCCCTGACTCCCCAGTATCAGACTCAGGCTGAATATCCTCTATAGCCATCCCAGCTTTATCATCTGGTGAGTCAACTTCATTAACTTCACCAACAACTTTCTCTATATCTGCCTCAGAGCCCTGATCTATATCCGCTGCAGACTCGACAGATGCTGCTAACGCCTTATCCGAAGCTTCAATGGCCAAACGATCAAGTTGTTCAGCCAATTCAGCTGAAACAGGTGATAATTCTTGATTTGCTGCGACACAATCAACCATGCCCAACAATTCTTCATGAGCCTGCTGTAACAGCCCGGTATCCTCATCATTTAAGGACAAATTGCATTCGATAATACTGTCGTAACCCGTACTTAACAGGAGAGACAGTTCACTCATTGCATCAACACCCGCACGACTTGCCGCCGTTGCCAGTTGTTTCAATTCGTCTCTTAACTGTTCAAGTTTCGAGGTATCGCCTGAGGACTGATGCCAGTGGAGCAAACTCTCATCTACATCCAGCAGATTTTGCATACCCTCGGTCATCAACATATTCAGTAATTCTGGATCTACTGAGCTTTGTTGTACCTGTTTAGTACTAACTAGAGGTGCTACTGAACGCTCTCGCAACTCGGCCAACCTAGTCAAAAACGCCCCAAGCTCAGGAATATCTCCCATTCGATGCTCATGCTTCATAGGCGCAATGACATGGCGGCAATAATCTACAGCATCAGCGAATAGCTGGACAATGTCGTTATCAACTTCTAGCTGATAGGTATAAAGTTCTTTGGTGTAGTGCTCCAGTGGTGAAATTAAATCTGCAATGGGAGTAATTTCTGCCATACGAGCGCTGCCTTTCAAGGTATGGAGGGCACTCTGTACAGTACTTGTAACCGTGCTATAAACGGGTGCTTCCCGACGCTGCTCATCAACAAAACTTAGTATTGTTTTCAGATAATCTTCCGCTTCAGTAGAGAATATATCTAGGAGTTCACTCTCTTCATCCTCTGGCAGAGAATCTTTTGCTAAATCGCCATCTTCTTCTATAGAGCTTTCTTCTGCAGACCCTTCTTCTAAAAGCTCATCAAGTGCTGAGATCTCTGCAACTTCATCGACAAGTACCTCTTCGTTGATCTCATGTGAAGTATCAGCTTGCTCGGCTTCATTTTCATCGACAACAGGTAATTCAGGGTTTTCCCCTTTGGCCAATGCATCAGCTGCTGTAATTAAGCCTGATACATAGTCCCAACGTTCGTAACTTTTTTGGTGCTGAAATGCTTCCGCCAAACCAGATATTTCTTCTCGCGCAAGATCGACCAATGCTACAACTGTCGGCGTTACTGTAATCCGCTTTTCAATCACTTTATTAAGAAGGTTTTCAACGGCCCAGCCTAGCTCACCCAATGACTGGGCTTTGACCATGCGGCTACTTCCTTTAAGCGTATGAAAACAACGTCTTAAATCACCCAGGCTGTCTTGATTCTCTGAATTGTTTACCCACTGGTTAAAAGAGAGGTCAATGAGCTCTTCAAGTTCGACTATTTCTTCAAGATAAATCTCGATGATTTCCTGATCGGCAATCTCATCATCTTCTTCAGGAATATTCGATTGGCTTACAGGCGTTTCGCTAACAGCTTCATCTGAGGCCTGCTCATGTCCAGTATCAGATGGTGCCTCCGATAAATCGGGCTCTACATCCCCTATAGGGTAACCAAGCTTGGCTACACCATTTTCTGCCAGACTCAATATTGTTTGTTCAGCCTGATCGTCTTCTGTACCTACAAATTCCAGATAGTATTCAATACTGGTAATGGCATCTGCCAAAGCATCTAACAAATTCCAGCTGGGAACATTTTCTTCAACGAGTACTTGTTCAACCAGAAATAAATTACAAGCATCCAGTACTTCAGCCGCTCGCTGTAGGTGCATCATTTCCAGCGCACCACGAATATCCAGAATGGTCTCTGGAACACCATCAAGTTTTTCACGCTGCCATTGCGATGCAATAAAATCGACAATGGCCTCTTTAACCGTATCCAACCCTTTTCTGGCTTCTGTTAATAGCGCATCTTGGGCACGATTAACCTCTACCTGCATTTCATCAGGCGGGGTATACCCTTCCATTAACTGTTGATTACTATGGAGCCAGCTTTCTAGGTCCGATTCCACCTCCAACAATTGGGAGGCAACCAGCATCAGGCAGCCTTTTGCAGAATCAGAAGGATTACTACGGAACGCCGAGACTTGTTCACAGGCACTAGCCATGGATTCGCGCAGCTCATTGCGACCCAAAACGGCCAAAGAATCTCTGGTACGCCGTAATCCACTAATCGAATCGTCTAAGAGCTGGAGGTTTTCACTGTCGTCTCCATCACTACCCATCATGGCATAGCGGTCTAAACTATCTTTTACTTGGCCAATTTCTTGAACCAAGGCAGCCACAATAGCTTCTGCTGTTTCTGGATGATAGATCGGTGATAGACCTTCGCCACTATCTTCGAGCAGAGTTTCAGGCAATGAGTCATCCAACCCATATTCTGTTCGAACTTGCACTGCTCTAGGTGCATCACTGCGAGCATAAGCAATATAAAACAAAAGGTTTTTTAGTAAGGCTTCTGGCAGTGGTTGAGACAATCCGTCAAAACCCATCTTTGCCAATTGTTCGATTTCACCATCGAGCTCTTGCAAAAGCTTTCTAA
Source organism: Porticoccus sp. (assembly GCA_021773405.1). GTDB lineage: Bacteria > Pseudomonadota > Gammaproteobacteria > Pseudomonadales > Porticoccaceae > Porticoccus. The sequence goes on along the minus strand of JAJFKD010000018.1, from coordinate 22,411 downwards.
CAGAGTAACCAAGGGGTATTTCCTTAGCTGAAATACCCTCAAGTAGTGCCAGAACTGCTGTCCATAATGGCTCCCGTGGAAAGCCCTTACTCAATTCTTTTAACCGGGAAAAAACTTTGTCTAAATAACCAAAATTTTCCCCGACTGTTTCATCTTTGACCACCCCAGCCAAAGCAAATTGATACATTTGACGCAGCTTGCGAAGCAAATTAGACATCGCAATTTGATCGGGCTTACGATTGTAGGGTGTGCTCAAATTTTGAGCCGCATCCATCTTCGGAGAGAAAAAGACTGTCTCAGAAACGAGGTGCTCTCCTCTAACAGCCCTAAGGTCGTTAAGAAGAAGGAGTAAGGTTTCTGGCTGATCACGACGACTGATCATGACCTGGCGCAGGTAAGCCGGCAACTTTAGAATCGCCTGCACCATGACATCACAGGCATCCTCTATATTAGAAACATGTTGCTCCAACATGCTTTCAGCCAAGCTTTCCATTTCCTCGGCCAATAGTAATGGTCCATGACACTCAACTATCTTTAAAGAGCCATGAATTTGGTGGAGATAACTTAGACAATACCGTATTTGAGCTTCATCAGAGGAATCTGCAAGGTAGGACTCGAGCGCCTCATAAGCAAGATGAAGACTGGCTTCCACCTCCTCAATCAACCACTCCAGGCCTTGTAATCGTCCCTTCAATTCCATCAACAATTCCCTGCGCTAATCAGCACCAGCGGGTTCAGCCTCACAAGCCTTAATACCCCTGATACTGTGCAGATTGTATTTGCCACACCTTGTTTCATCATATTTGGTTTTGCTATACCTTGTTTTGCAATAGCTTGTTTTGCAATAGCTAGTACCTCAGAACCAAAGATCAATAAGCCCTCTGCAACACTCACATCTGGTTTAGCAGTGAGATACAGGGACTTTGGGTGGATATTTGCCATGCTAAATATGAGCCGTTTTAAATACGTTCGTCCGTAATTCGCCTCCCACCCTTATCTTCATCTATATCAAGTTCAATGCCTTCAAGAGACAGTTCTTTGTCTTCTGAAGCATCTTTTTCTATATCTAGAGACTCAAGCTCTTTATCGACATCCCAGTCATCACCTGCACCATCACCTTCTAGCAGCTGCTCCATGGCAGCATCTTCAGCCAGGAATTCTTCTTCGGACAATCCCAGGTCTTCTTCCAAAGACGTCTCACCAGGCTCGCTGGCAGAAAGAGGAGCACTCGCTTTAGCAATGTCATCATCGGAAAGATCAAAATCTTCTTCTGGCTCAGCCTTTTCAACAACTTCCTCAGAGAGAGGTTCATGACTAACCGGGGGCGATGAAATCAGATCAACTCCTGATTTTTCAGGTACAAACGTATCCGCTGGTGTTCTTGAAATATTCACCCGCTCCATGGAAGAAGGCAGCTTAAATCCGGAAACAGAACCGCGAAGTTCGACCGCCAAATCAGCCAATTCACCAATGGATTGAGCTGTATTATTAGTTCCCGACAGGGTTTGTGAAGAGATATCCTGAATCACATGCATGGTTCTGGAAACCTGACCCGCTGTTGAGGTTTGCTGGCTAGCTGCTGTTGAGATATCGCGAATAAGTTTAGCCAAATCTGCCGATACAGTTTCAATTTCTTCTAGCGCTCCACCAGCCGCATGAGCTCGTTCTGCACCCTTCACCACTTCTGCGGTGGTTTGCTCCATGGAGTTCACAGCTTCATTAGTATCGGTTTGAATTGTTTTAACCAATGATGCAATTTGTTTTGTTGCCACAGCCGAACGTTCAGCCAATCGTTGAACTTCATCGGCAACTACCGCAAAACCGCGACCAGCGTCACCTGCCATCGATGCCTGAATAGCTGCATTTAGTGCCAAAATATTGGTTTGATCCGCAATATCATTAATCACTGACACGATATCGCCAATTTCCTGAGAACTCTCACCCAGTCGTTTAATTCGCTTAGATGTATCCTGAATCTGCTTACGGGTCGTATCCATACCGCCAATTGTGCTTTGTACAACCTCAGCACCTTTTTTGGCGATTGATACTGATTTTTCTGCCACCGTGGCAGATTCCGAAGAGTTGGCAGAAACCTGATCAATGGTAATCGCCATCTCATTAATTGCAGCAGATGCCCCAGAAATTTCATGGGCCTGGTGCTCTGACGCCTCAGCCAGCTGTAGCACAGTTGCTCGCGTTTCGTTAGCAGCTGCGGATACGTTCTCTGAGGTATCCTGAATCTGTGCCACCAAAATTCTCAACTGATCAATGGCATAGTTAATAGAGTCTGCAATAGCACCCGTAAAGTCTTCGGTTACTGTTGCATGACTGGTTAGATCACCTTCACCCAACCCAGCAATTTCATCTAACAAACGAAGGATCGCTTGTTGGTTATGTTCATTGGCCGTAGCGGTCTCGCGCAATCTCCGACGTGTTTCTGATGTTATCAACAATCCCATAACCGCCAATAACACAACGCCCAACACACCAGCATAGAGTGCAGTTTGGTAGGTAAGGTCACGACTTTCAGGTAACGAAGCTACTGTATCGGATAGCTGACTTATTTGTTCCTGTAAAACAGGCGATTCATCAAGTATGGCGTTGTTTGCCTGACTGGCACTAAACAATGCAGGTGTCGCTTCAAAAATTTCTTGAACAGAGCTGCTCACAAATGCAAACCGCTCAGTAATACTGGCCAAACTCTCCCCAGCTTTACGACTAGTGACTCGGCTGATACCTAATTGAGTATCGCCACTTTTCATACCCTCGAGAACTTGACCGAATAGATTTGCATCCCTGTTGAACTGGTCAGCAGCAACTTCTGCGTCAGCACCACCCTCTAACATTTTATCAACGTTACGGCCTATACGTTCTGCACGCCAGGATTGTGCTTGGGCAACAGCAACTTGATCTGCTGGAGCTCTACTCGCTAATAGTATTTCTACTACTTGGGTGTGTTCTTGCTGGAGCTCAGGTAGTGTTTTATTTAATGTTGCTGCAATTTTATTAAGGAAAATAACGGTTTCTTTATTGTCGATAATCGTCAAGGCATTTTGGTGTGCCTTACGCCAGGTTGCCTCTAACGTACCCAGTTGATTGGCAGAAACTTCATCGGCCAAATTGGTATTCAGGGTATTCCAGGTTTTTTCCATTTGGCCTGCAACATTTTGCAACTCACCAAATGCCCTCTCTTTACCCGCTGTAGATTCACGGGACAAACCTACTAACCGGTAGGACTGTGCGCGCATTTCTGCTACGGACTGAAGGTTATTCTGGTCTTGGGATGTCTGCTGAAAGACCTTCAACAGGTTATACCCTAGAAAAACTACCACCAAGGCTAATATGATCGATAGCACAAGGATGGAAGAATTGGTCTTTGACCCCTGGATTCCTTTTTTCATGTCAATCTCACTCCGAACAAGTGACGCCGGTTTATACCAGCATTTTTAGGAAATAATGTTTTGGTAGGCCGCTATGCAGCCACCTCCATAAAGCGTGGATCACTCTGAAGCTTACCTGGCCTCAGCAATATCCATGTATCATCTTCTTGATAAAAACCACCCTCTGCATAGGGTGAAAATATTTTGGGAATACCTTCTGGCTTTCGCTGAAATTTATCCACTTGCAGATTACGCATACCGTAAACCTGATCCACAACCAAGCCAACAAATACACCGCGTAAATCAACAACCAACACCCTGTGTAATTTGCGTGGAGACGTTAATCTTCCACCCAAAAACTCTGCAAGATTTATGACAGGAAGTAAGCGGCCTCGCAAATTTGCTACGCCCCAAACCCAGTGTTTGACGCGAGGCAGTCGGGTACATTGGGGCAGTTCAAGAATTTCTGTTAGCTCTTCAAGCGCCATGGCAAGATTGACGCCCATGAGAGAAAAACAAACCACCTTTCGAGTCGGTGCTATGTCTTCCTGCTCAGGTAACCAACGGGCAGAATTGTTGTATTTACCAGATAGCGTAGCGAGCGTGTCAAATGCTTGGTTGGCTTCAGCCATCACAATATAGAACCCTTATCTTGGTGCATAACATCTGTTAGTCCATAACATCCTGTAGTGCTCCAATAAGGTTTTTCTCACTGACTGGTTTGGTTAGATAGGCTTTGGCACCCTGGCGCATCCCCCACACTTTGTCAGTTTCCTGATCCTTGGTGGTCACAATAATCACGGGGATATGTTCTGTTTCGCTGGAACGGCTTAATTGTCTTGTTGCCTGAAATCCATTCACACCTGGCAACACAATATCCATAAGAATGGCATCCGGGTGCTCTTTTTTTACAACCTCAGCTCCCGCTTCACCACTTTCGGCTACCAGCACACTGTATCCATTCTTTTCTAACATGCCGCTGAGCTTGTGTATCTCAGTGGGTGAATCATCAACTATCAATACTGTCGCCATACTCCCCCCCCAGGCGGAATAACGGTAGGATTAGATTTATGCTTCTGATGTAGATCTGGAGGCAAACTTCTCCAGAGCACCAAACAATTCAGTCTTACTAAAAGGCTTTGTCAGGTAATCATCAGCACCCACAATCCGGCCTTTTGCTTTATCAAACAATCCATCTTTGCTTGACAGCATAATCACCGGCGTGTGTTTGTAATTACTATTATTTTTAATCAGGGCACAGGTTTGGTAACCATCTAATCTGGGCATCATAATATCCACAAAAATTACATCCGGACTTTTGTCTGCAATTTTAGAAAGTGAATCGAACCCATCTGTTGCTGTAATGACTTCACACCCGGCTTTGGTTAACAATGTTTCTGCCGTGCGCCTGATAGTATTACTATCATCTATCACGATTACCTTGAGGCCTTTAAGGTCATCTTCCATCTTATGCTTCTCATTTTATAATTATGTTCAACTGGCTTTTGACAGTAGAACATTATTTAACACAAACATCAGGTTTAATCTATAACTGTCTGTTAATTATGTAACTTATGGTTTCTTTTTTACATAAAAAACTGCCTTCTTATTAAACTTCCTGAAATTTATTAGGAACTGGCAATAAACTTTACGCGCTGTATGGTATCTATCATTCCTGTCATAAATAGGTTTAGCAGTTCAGACAGACCATGCCAGTGTAAATAATGTTAACAACACCTAACTTTTACTAGGGGCCCCTGGTTTACAATCACGGGTTACAATCATAAATAACAAATGGCCCTGCGTGGCGTGATACAGGTAACACTTATGAGCAAGATTCTTGGGGTTGTGATGGATCCCATTAACAACATCAAGCCCTATAAAGACACAACCCTAGCCTTATTGCTGGCAGCACAGCGCCGAGGCTGGGAGCTCATGTATATGGAACAAAGCCATCTGGCTCTTGCCAGTGGTGACCCCATTGCCAAGATGGCGCCTCTAACTGTCAGAGATAGCACAACTAACTGGTTTACGGTTGGAGAAGCCAAAGTACAACCAATGTCACACCTCAATGTTGTATTAATGCGCAAAGATCCGCCGTTTGACAGCGAATATATTTATTCAACCTATATTCTTGAAGCTGCCGAAAAACAAGGTGTACTGGTTGCCAACAAACCCCAGAGCCTCAGGGACTGCAACGAAAAAGTATTCGCAACCCTGTTTCCACAATGCTCTCCACCTCTACTTGTGAGCAGGGATGCATCACAGCTAAAAAACTTCCATAAAACTCACGGTGATATTGTTCTAAAACCACTTGACGGCATGGGTGGCTCATCCATTTTTAAAGTCAGCCAGAAAGACCCCAACCTTAATGTCATTATTGAAACCCTGACGCTTGAAGGTGCCCGCACTATCATGGCACAAAAATTTATTCCCCAAATCGATGCTGGCGATAAACGAGTACTTATGGTCGATGGAGAGCCAATCCCCCACTGCCTAGCCAGAATTCCCCCAGAAGGCGACATTCGAGGCAATCTTGCGGTAGGTGGTACTGGAGTAGTACAACCATTAAGTGAACGGGATCTCTGGATTGCGAAACAAGTCGGCCCAATACTTAAAGAAAAAGGTATTCTGTTTGCAGGTTTGGATATTATTGGTGATTATTTAACAGAAATTAACGTTACCAGCCCAACCTGTGCACGTGAAATTGACCGCCAGGAATCAACTGATATTGGCGGCAAACTAATGGATGCCATTGAACAAGCGTTAGTTTAAATAGAACAAGGATCAGTTTAAATGGAACAACGGTCAGCTTAATGAGTATTGCGATACCTCAAACCAGACCCGAACATGAGCCTGACCGCTTTGGTTTTTCCATGTTTCTTGCTATCGCTGTCCACGCATTATTAATTTTTGGCCTGGGGTTTAAATTACATCAGGACAAGCAAGCTGCTCCGACCCTGGAAATTACTCTCGCACAGCATCAAACTGACTCCGAACCCGAAGATGCAGATTTTCTGGCACAGAGCAATCAGCAAGGCAGTGGAAACAAAAGCGATAGAAATGAAATAACTACAGACCGGCAAGCCGATATACATGACGCGCGCATAAAGAAAACCGGGGCACCACTACAGCAGTTTCAAGAACAATCTGCCATTAGTAAAACCCCTGCTATTTCCACCCTATCAGACAGCCCTGAAAGCACTGCAGATAAATTAACACCGAAAGAAATGGAGCAGCCCGTCATAACACCCTTACCCCAAGCCGCCTCCCTAGAAATTGCCAGCTTAAAAGCAAAATTGGATCAACAGCAGCAAGAATATAGCAAGCTACCCAGAGTACTGAGAATTACCTCAGCCAGTACAAAAGCAGCAGACCATGCGGCCTATTTACGCTACTGGATTGACCGAATAGAAATGGTGGGTAACAACAACTACCCGGAAGAAGCTCGACAGAAATCCCTCTATGGTGATCTAAGGCTTGCGGTAACCTTACTTCCAAATGGGGCCGTCGACAGTGTTGAAGTATTATTAAGCTCCGGACAGCGAGTGCTGGATCAAGCAGCTATCAGAACGGTTAGACTGGCATCTCCCTTTGCTCCGTTTCCTCAAGAGATAAAACAATGGGATAAATTGGAAATCATCCGCACCTGGCGATTTGTTCCGGGCAACCACCTCAATACCATTAACTAGGTTCTGCCCGTACCATTTGAAAGCTCTATTACTTGATATACAAACCTATGGCTTGTTTTCCAAAAAAGGGGAGCCATACTTATAGTTATGACAACACCATCAAAAAGTACGAAATCAGATCATGCCATGAAAGACCTGAGCAACCATTTTTTAATCGCTATGCCAGGGTTGCTTGATCCCAATTTTTCAGAAGCTGTCATCTATCTGTGCGAACACAATGCCGAGGGTGCGATGGGACTGGTCATCAACCAACCTCTCAACATACCCGTTAGTCAGATATTTGATCAACTCGAGCTTGGCTATACAACAAGAGTTGGCGACCAATCATTGCTCTCGGGCGGCCCAGTTCAAGTTGATCGTGGTTTTGTATTACATCGAACCAGTGATCGACAATGGGAATCTACGCTACCAATTTCGAACGACATTTGCCTGACAGCATCTAGTGATATCATTTCTGATATTGCTAATGATCAAGGGCCAAGTGACCTTATTATTACATTAGGCTATTCTGGTTGGGGCCCTGGCCAGCTCGAAGAGGAACTCGCCAGCAATGCATGGCTGACCATACCTAGTGACGCCAATATTATTTTTGATGTTCCCTTTGATGAACGCGCTAAAGCAGCAGCGGCTAAAGCAGGTATAGATTTCAGCCTGATAAGCTCTAACATTGGGCACGCATAAAAAAAGAGACTCGACCATTCCTACTGAACCCAACAGCATTAAATCTAACTTGGTTAAGCCCAATACGGTGCTCGCCTTTGATTTTGGAACCCGTCAAATAGGTGTTGCCATTGGCCAAACACTGACCAAAACCGCTAACCCACTGACCGTTTTTAAAGCAAAAGATGGCATTCCCGACTGGGGTCAAATTAAGCAACTTCTCGAAGAATGGCAACCCAACCAAGTACTTGTTGGGCTTCCTTTGAATATGGATGGCACTGAAAGTGAATTTTGTGCACGGGCCAGAAAGTTTGGCCGAAGGTTACATGGAATGTTTGGCCTTCAAGTCAGTATGGTAGATGAACGTCTTTCAACATTTGAAGCAAAGCAACAAGAATCAAAATTTAGAATAGGTGAAAATAGGCGCGGCGAAAAAAACTACAAAGAGCAACCTGTAGATGACTTGGCTGCCGTCATTATTTTGCAAACCTGGCTATCAGATCCAGGCTGTGCTCAACAAACCTGACAGCCAACTGCTCTCAAGTTATTTATTTCAAAGACATACTTAAAAGAAATTATTCTGATTATCCTGATCACCGGCCACCTGAAGATCATCAGCAGCATTCGACAAATAACCTGGATCTGCTTCTGACTCGAGCTTGATAAGCAGGCGCAGGTCATTTTTCGAATCAGCATGAGCTATAGCATCTTCGTAGGTAATTTTCCCCTCGTCATAGAGCTTAAACAGTGCCTGATCAAAAGTCTGCATACCCAACTCTGTAGAACGTGTCATCAATTCTTTGAGCTTATGCACCTCACCCTTACGTATCAGATCTCCCGCCAATGGCGTATTAATCAAAATCTCAATGGCAGCCAATCGACCTGTACCATCAGCAAGTGGAATAAGCTGCTGAGCGATGAGAGCTTTAAGGTTCAGGGATAAATCCATCCACAACTGATTTTGGTTCTCTGTGGGGAAAAAATGCTGGATACGATCCAATGCCTGGTTTGCATTATTAGCGTGCAATGTTGCTAACACCAAGTGCCCTGTTTCCGCAAAAGCAATGGCATGATCCATAGTTTCTGGAGTGCGAATTTCACCGATTAGAATCACGTCAGGCGCTTGCCTCAAGGTGTTTCGCAGTGCCACTTCAAAAGATTCTGTATCAATACCCACTTCCCGCTGGGTAACAATGCAGCCTTCATGTTGATGGATAAATTCAATGGGATCCTCAACAGAAATAATATGCCCCTTACTATTGCGGTTTCGATGCCCAATCATCGCCGCTAAGGATGTAGATTTACCCGTACCTGTTGCACCTACAAAAATAATAATGCCACGCTTTGTCATGGACAGTTCGTTAAGAATGGGTGGCAACGACAACTCTTCTACAGTGGGAATTTTGCTTTCAATACGACGCAGCACCATGCCTGGCTCATTTCGCTGGTAAAAGGCACTGACCCGAAAACGGCCAACATTAGGGCGACCTATAGCAAAGTTGAGCTCCTTGGTTTCGCGGAATTCCTTCACCTGCTCTTCATTCATCACACTTTCAACCACCTGGCCTGCTTTTTCAGGAGTCAGCGGCGTTTTGCCCACGGGCATGATCGTGCCATTTACCTTGATGCTTGGAGCAACACCTGCAGTAATAAAAAGATCTGAAGCTTTCTTTTGTACCATCAAATCCAAAAGAACATCAAAATCCATAACTTTCTCCATTCACCCATTCTATCTATGAGTTTAGTTTAATCTCTATATCACAATCGACAGCCACTAAAGCCTTTTAGCTACCAGAGGCCCTTGGCTAAAAGTCCTCTGGGATTTTGGCTTTCTCACGAGCGACTTCTCGAGTAATCGACTTCTGTTGTACCAAGCGCTGTAAGTGCTGATCCATACTCTGCATACCGTGGGCTGCACCCGTTTGGATAGCAGAATACATCTGTGCAATTTTATCTTCACGAATCAAGTTTCTAATGGCGGGAGTACCTACCATAATTTCGTGTGCGGCAATTCGGCCACCACCAATTTTTTTCATCAATGTTTGCGAAATAACTGCCTGCAAGGATTCCGAAAGCATAGAACGCACCATAGACTTTTCTGCACCAGGGAACACATCAACAACCCGGTCGATAGTCTTTGCCGCAGAAGTCGTGTGCAAAGTACCAAATACCAAGTGACCGGTTTCTGCCGCCGTCAGTGCCAAACGGATGGTTTCCAAATCACGCATCTCACCAACAAGAATAATATCGGGATCTTCACGAAGTGCTGAACGCAATGCTTCACTAAAACCATGGGTATCACGATGGACTTCCCGCTGGTTAACCAGGCACTTCTTACCCTCATGAACAAATTCGATAGGATCTTCAACGGTCAGGATATGCTGATAACGGTTTTCATTGACGTAATCAATCATGGCAGCCAGGGACGTAGACTTACCAGAACCTGTCGGTCCCGTGACCAAAACCAAGCCCCTCGGCAACATAGACAAATCCCTGAATGTTTGACCAAACCCCAGCTCTTCCAGGGTCAGTACACGAGATGGAATGGTCCGGAATACCGCTGCCGCACCACGGTTTTGATTAAATGCATTAACACGAAATCGCGCTACACCGGGAACTTCAAAAGAAAAATCCGTTTCTAAAAATTCTTCAAAATCACGACGCTGTTTATCGTTCATGATCTCATAGACCAAGCTATGAACTTCCTTATGCTCCATGGGTGGCAAATTTACCCGCCTGATATCGCCATCAATTCTGATCATTGGTGGCAGTCCAGCAGAAAGGTGCAAATCCGATGAACCTTGTTTTACGCTGAAGGCCAGAAGTTCCGTAATATCCATGCGTTATTCCTGTTATTCTGGATTAATCTAATTCTTTCCCAAAAAGCTGTGTAGTGCCCTATTATTACCCTTGGCATATCACCTAATATAGAGCCTCTTAATATAGCACCACACTTATATATACCAAGTATATGCCTAATATAGCCGACAATCTCAAACATATTCATCATCAAATTCAACAGATCACAAAAAATGTGGGCCGGAATTCCGATGAAATTACTCTACTTGCCGTAAGCAAAGGACAGCCTGCCGAAGCAATCCAAAAGGCCTATGAACAAGGGCAACGGCATTTTGGCGAAAACTATCTTCAAGAAGCCCTGGAAAAACAGCTGCAACTTTCAGACCTTACTAATATCACCTGGCATTTTATCGGTCCATTGCAGTCTAATAAAACACGAAAAGTAGCAGAAAATTTTGACTGGGTTCACAGTGTTGACAGAATCAAGGTCGCAGAGCGCTTAAACAGGCTTCGCAATGGCCACCCGACACCCCTCAATGTTTGCTTGCAGGTCAATATCAATAACGAAGAAAGTAAATCAGGGCTACTGGTTAAAGAAGCGGGAGAGGTTGCCCATGCTGTTGCCAAATTACCCAATCTAAAATTGCGCGGGTTAATGGCAATTCCCAAAAAGAATCAATCCGATTCTGAACAGCGCGCATCTTTCAAAGCCGTGGCCCAATTATTATCCAAACTCAAGAACGGCTCCCCTCAATTGGCAACTTTAGATACACTCTCCATGGGAATGTCAGCTGATCTGGAAGCAGCCATTGCTGAAGGTGCAACCATTGTTCGAGTTGGGACTGCTATTTTTGGCCCACGGCTTTAATTCCAGGCATGATCAATCAGAAAATTTTTGAATATAAAAGGATACCAACGTGAGTAAACCAACACTGGCATTTATTGGTGGCGGCAATATGGCAACAAGCTTAGTAGGCGGCCTGCTGGAACAAAACTATCCGGCAAATAACATCATCGTCAGTGATCCCATGGAAGAAAACCGCAATCGGCTACAAAAGCAATTCGGCATTAACACCAGCAACGATAATCTAAGCACAGCATCACAAGCAGATGTTGTGGTATTGGCAGTCAAACCTCAAGTGATGAAGCAGGTCGCACAAGAACTTTCTTCTGCTCTAACACATCAACCTTTGGTCATTTCTATTGCTGCAGGCATTCCACTCTCATCCCTACAACAATGGCTTGGTGAAAACACACCCATCGTTCGCTGTATGCCAAATACACCTGCCCTGGTTCAAACTGGCGCATCAGGTTTATTTGCTAACACCCATGTCAGTACAGAGCAAAAAGCATCTGCTACTGAAATTCTGGGCGCTGTGGGAATTTCTTGCTGGCTGGAAACGGAAGCCGATATTGATGCAGTAACAGCCGTATCTGGCAGTGGCCCTGCCTACTATTTTTTGATTATGGAAGCCATGGAACAAGTCGGCGTGGAACTTGGGCTCAGTCAAAAGGTTTCCCGACAACTGACACTGCAAACAGCGCTTGGTGCTGCAAAAATGGCCATGGAAAGTGATGTAGAACCAGCAGAATTGAGGAAGCGAGTCACCTCCCCAGGCGGCACCACCCAACGTGCTATCGAAACATTTATAGATGGCGATATTACTGAGCTTTTTCGTAAAGCCATGTCAGGTGCAGTAGAGCGTGCAGAAGAAATGGCCAAAGAAATGGCTGACTAAATCCTTATGAATGTTTGCTACCCAAAACTTTCTAACTAAAACTTAACAAGATAAAAATAACACTGATTGAATGTATTACAATTCAGTCAAAAGCATTTATAAAAAGGCACTCTATGAATACATTTGCCCAAGCCGGCACTTTTCTGGTTCAGTCACTTGGCAGTCTTTATCTGGCTATCGTGATACTGCGATTTTTATTACAGCTCGTTAAAGCCGATTTCTATAACCCCATCTCACGGTTTTTGGTTAATGCAACCCATCTGCCCAGCAAACCTATTCGCAAGCTATTACCAACCTATCGATCCTTTGATATAGCCAGCCTTGTACTTGCACTATTAGTACAGTGGTTGGTTATACAGCTAAGCGCCACTATTAACGGCGCAGGAATGATCAATGTATTATTTGTACTATCCTGGGGAGCCATTGGCATTATCTCCCTGATTCTCAATATCTATTTGTATGGATTACTCATTGTCATCATTGTCAGCTGGGTAGCGCCTCAAAGTCGCCATCCGATACTCCTGTTGCTACATCAGTTGATCTCCCCCGTTATGGAGCCCTTCAAGCGTATCATCCCACCTCTGGGCGGCCTGGATTTATCACCTATTTTTATGTTTTTAGTAATCAATATGCTGCAAATATTTCTACATGGCATTGCCAACTACCTTCAACTGCCAGCACATGTCGTCGCCGGTATTTAAACGATTCATACAACTAGTAGATGAAGATGCATTATCAATGGCAAGACCATGACCTTCTTCTACATTGCCAACTACAACCTCGTTCATCACGGAATGAAATTGTTGGAATCATGGAAGACTCTAGTGGTGACAGACTGAAAATTTGTATCACCTCTCCACCCGTTGATGGAAAAGCGAATAAACACCTTATAGCTATAACCGCCAAGTGGTTTGGCACATCAAAAACAAGAATAAAAATTATCAGGGGAGAAACAGGAAGGCAAAAAACCCTGTTGATTGAGCAACCCTCTCAACTTCCAACTGAGGCCAAGATTTCCCCAGCTGGAGAGAGGTAAGTATTGAAAGAATCAGTCTTGTGCTAATGCCATTTGCTGAACTTTTACTAGGTCAGCAATGCCACGTTTAGCCAATGCCATCATCTGCTGGAACTCTTCTTCTGAAAATGGTGCAGCTTCTGCAGTACCCTGTACCTCAATAAAGCCACCATCACTATTCATGACAACATTCATGTCGGTTTCAGCATTGGAATCTTCGGCATAGTCCAAATCCAAAACAGGGGTGCCGTTATAAATACCCACCGAAACAGAAGCAATCATATTGTTTAATGGATTCGAATCAATTTTTGTAGCTTTCTGCAATGAACTAATGGCGTCAGTCAACGCTACACAAGCACCGGTAATGGATGCCGTTCGGGTACCGCCATCTGCCTGGATCACATCACAGTCAATGGTAATGGTATTCTCGCCCAACGCTTTCAGGTCAACGGCTGCTCGGAGTGAACGACCAATTAAACGTTGAATTTCCTGAGTTCGTCCACCTTGCTTTCCTCGTGCCGCTTCTCGGCCCATTCTGGAACCTGTGGAGCGTGGCAACATGCCGTACTCTGCTGTCACCCAACCCTGGCCTTTACCACGTAGAAAACGGGGAACTGAATTATCAACACTCGCGGTGCAGATCACTTTGGTATCACCAAATTCAACCAACACAGAGCCTTCGGCATGCTTGGTGTAGTTACGAGTAATTTTTACATTGCGGAGCTGTTCTGGACGGCGGCCACTAGGTCGGGACATGAGTATTTCCTGCTGGGATAAAAAAGGCGGTCATTTTAGCTGAATTATTTCGCTTAGGGTGGGCCATGTTAATATATGCGCCTATTTTTAATTGCACACTTAATCTCACACCTCTTATCAGGGAACACAATATGCCCAGCAGCATGACCGCCTTTGCCCGCCAAACCATGGAATCAGAATGGGGAACCGCAGCCTGGGAAATACGCTCGGTTAACCACCGTTACCTGGAAACTAACTTCCGAATGCCCGATACCGTTCGTGAGATAGAGATGGAATTACGAGAACTAGCCCGTAAGCATCTTCAACGCGGCAAAGTGGACTGCTCACTGCAATTGAATATTGCCCAGGGAAGCGGGTCCATCGCGATTAACGAGGAATTGGTGACCCAGTGCATCGAAGCCTGTGAGCAGCTGGCTACCCAAATGAGCGGCCCCGCTCAAATTTCTCCCCTTGATATTCTCCGCTGGCCCGGCGCTCTCAAAGAAGCCGAAGTAGACCGCGATGCACTGAAAAATGCACTGACAACACTGTTTGAAGATACCCTCAAACAGTTGGCAGAAGGCCGTGAGCGGGAAGGTGAAAAACTCAAGGCACTCATTGAACAGCGTCTTGAGGCGATATCGGAAGAAGTCAGTAAAGTTCGCCTTCAACTTCCAAAATTATTAGCCGCACAAAAACAGAAAATCACTGACCGACTTAAAGAGGTCACCGAAAGCCTGGACTCAGATCGCCTGGAACAGGAACTGGTTTTTCTTGCACAAAAGGCCGATGTCGATGAAGAGTTGGACAGACTCGATACACATCTCACAGAAATTCATCGGGTGCTAAAACGAAAAGAACCTATAGGTCGTCGTCTGGACTTCTTAATGCAAGAGCTGAACCGTGAAGCCAATACCCTCGCTTCAAAATCTATCGCCAGTGACACCACTCAATCCTCAGTTGAGCTCAAAGTATTAATTGAGCAAATGCGGGAACAGATTCAAAATATTGAATAAGTGATTGGCATAAACTAACTGGATAAACCAATAAAACAAGGAATAAATACGACCCATGTCCAGCAGAGGCACCCTCTATATCGTATCCGCCCCATCCGGCGCAGGTAAAACAAGCCTGGTAAAAGCACTATTAGAGACAGTAAGTGATATTCGCGTATCTGTATCTCACACCACACGCAGTATGCGTCCTGGAGAAGAAGACGGTATCAACTACCATTTTGTTGACGAGACAACCTTTGTCACCATGCTCAATAAAGATGCCTTTCTGGAACATGCCAAAGTATTCAACAATTATTATGGCACCGCCCAAAGCTGGGTCGAAGAAATACTGGCCCAGGGTGAAGATGTAATTTTAGAAATTGACTGGCAAGGCGCGGAACAAATTCGTCGTTTGCAGCCAGATTGCATCAGCATTTTTGTTTTGCCTCCTTCGCCCAAAGCATTAGAACAAAGGCTCAACAATAGAGGACAAGACGACCAAGCTGTAATCAACCATCGCTTGGCCGAAGCACAAGAAGAAATGTCACACTTTGTAGAAGCTGATTATTTGGTGATTAATGATGATTTTGACACTGCTTTGTCAGAACTTCGTGCCATTGTGATCTGTCAGAGGCTTAAACTGGCAAATCAACAGCAGAAAAACCATCAGTTACTCAAGGATTTGTTGTCCTGAAACCCGCAATTTTGTAAACTACAATGCTCTGCAGCCCACTGGCGACAGTATTGGCGGCAAAATTTCTTTCATAACCACCACATAAACGGAATAGCGTATGGCCCGCATTACAGTTGAAGACTGCCTCGATCATGTAGATAACCGCTTTGAGCTTGTTATGGTTAGCTCCAAACGTGCACGCCAACTGGCATTAGGCAGCAAAGAACCACTGCTCCCTTGGGAAAATGACAAACCCACGGTTATGGCTCTACGCGAAATCGAAGAAGGGTTAGTCACAGCAAGTATTCTTGATGAAAAAGAAGAATCTAGCGATTTAATGATGGAAGAAATGGACGCAGGAGAAGAAGGCGCCGCTGTTGCTTCCGAAGCTGCTGCTGAGCAACCTTCTACAGAATCATCTACTGAATTACCTTCATCACCAGAAGCAGAATAGCTTAACTTCTTTTTTAGGGGGAACACTTGGAAGCTATTGATGCACTAAGCCACAAGCTTTCCTCCTATCTCGAACCAAACCAGATCCAGGACATTCTCAGCGCCTATCGGTTCGCTGCACAATGCCATCAGGAGCAGTTCCGTCAAAGTGGTGAGTTATATATTACTCACCCTGTCGCTGTGGCTCATATTCTTGCAGATATGCATTTGGACCATGAAAGCCTGATGGCAGCCATGCTCCACGATGTCATTGAAGATACGGACGTCAGTAAAGAAGAAATCGCCGAGCACTTTAATCCAACTGTTGCAGACCTAGTAGATGGGGTTAGTAAACTTAGCGAAATTGAGTTTACCTCCCGTGCAGAACAACAGGCAGAAAATTTTCAAAAAATGACCTTGGCCATGGCCAAGGATATTCGTGTGATGTTGGTTAAGTTGGCTGACCGTCTACACAATATGCGCACGCTACAAGTGTTAAGCCCGGCAAAGCGACGACGTATTGCCAGGGAAACTCTGGATATCTACGCCCCTATCGCCCAGCGATTGGGTATCAATGACATCAAAATTGAGTTTGAAGAATTAGGCTTTGCAGCCATGTACCCGGTCAGATATGAGCTGATGAAGAAAGCGAGAGTCGCTGCTCGTGGGCCACGCCGGGAAATTGTAGATGAAATCAAAGACAGTATTGAAGTCCGCCTGGAGAAAGAAGGTATTACCTCTGAAGTAGCCGGGCGTGAAAAGCACCTTTGGAGCATCTACCAAAAAATGAAGGCCAAAAAGAAGTCATTCCGCGAAATTATGGATGTCTTTGCCTTTAGAATTGTTGTGGACTCAGTAGATGATTGTTACCGCACTTTAGGTGTCGTGCACAATCTATTCAAACCCGTGCCCGGTGAGTTCAAAGATTACATTGCCATACCCAAGGTCAATGGCTACCAATCTCTACATAACATTTTGGTGGGCATGCATGGTATCCCCATTGAGGTTCAAATCAGAACCAAAGACATGGATGCAATGGCCAACTTTGGTATTGCTTCTCACTGGCTCTACAAATCACAAGAAGAAGGTGCGCCACGCGCAAGTCGATGGGTGCAAGGGCTGTTGGAAATACAACAGCAAGCGGGTAACTCCCTGGAATTTATCGAGCATGTTAAAACCGATTTATTCCCCGATGAGGTTTATGTCTTTACCTCCAAAGGCCAAATTATTTCTCTTCCATCTGGTGCCACCCCGGTAGACTTTGCCTATGCCGTGCATACTGATGTGGGTAACGGTTGTATTGCTTGTAAAATTAACGGGCAACTGGCATCACTTTCCGAGCCGTTACAAAGTGGCGCACAAATTAAGATCATTACCGCCAAAGATGCTCAACCAAATCCCTCTTGGCTAAACTTTGTCAAAACGGCTAAAGCTCGTAGTGCCATTCGACACTTCCTCAAACATCAACAACATGAAGAGTCTGTTGCCCTCGGAAAACGACTACTTGACCGCGCCCTTGAAAATTTTGGCACCAATTATAAAAGCATCAGAAAATCCTGGATCAAAAGAGCACTGGAAGAAACCGGCGCCACAACCTTTGAAGAAATTTTGCAACAAATAGGTCTGGGTAACCGCCTGGCCTATGCCGTTGCAAATCTAATGGCACCACCATCAAAACGATTGGAAACGATGCCTAACGAATTTGAGTCGCCCGTCATGATTGATTCTGGCGAGGGGCTCATCATTAATTATGCCCGTTGTTGTCACCCCATCCCTGGAGACCCCATTCTTGGGCACCTAAGCCCAGGAAAAGGTTTAGTTGTTCACAGAGATTCCTGCAAAAACCTGAATGAAATTCGCTCCAATGTTGAAAAATGCATGCCCCTGAGCTGGTCCCCTAATGTAAAAGGTGACTTCCCGGTAGAGTTCAAAGTCGAATTGATCTCAGAAAGAGGGATTATCGCTACCCTGGCCTCACGCATTTCTGAAAGCGAAGCTGCCATACACCAAATTAGTATTAATGAGCGAGATGCGCACTCAGGAATTGTGGACTTGGTTGTAGATGTTAAAAACCGGGTACACCTTGCCAATGTGATGCGGCGCATCCGAAGCCTGAAACAAGTACAGCGGGTTTACCGCATTAAGAATTGATTTACCGAGGACATCTCCATGATTAATAAAGCTGTTATCAGTACTGAAAACGCACCTGCAGCGATTGGCACCTATTCACAAGCAGTCAAGGTCAATAATACGGTTTACTTGTCGGGTCAGATTCCTCTGGACCCAGAAACAATGACCCTTGTTGACGATGATATCAGCGCAGAGATAAAACAGGTTTTTAAAAACCTGACCGCTGTTTGCGAAGCTTCAGGTGGCACCCTGCAAGATATTGTTAAATTGAATATTTTTCTCACCGACCTGGGTAATTTTGCCACGGTAAACGAAATTATGGCTCAGCATTTTGACGAACCTTATCCTGCGCGTGCTGCCATTGGCGTAAAAGAATTACCCAAGGGTGTAGGGGTAGAAATGGATGGCATCATGGTGATCTAGTCGCCACTAATCATCATTACCATCAAGTAAAGCCCTATATCCTTCTCTATAAGTTGGGTACAGAAATTCATAGCCGCTATCTCGTAATCGCTGGTTGCTACATCGGCGACCACTATTATCTGCGGCAGAACTAGAGTCTGTCTCACCACAAGATTCAGTTTGGCTGGCCCCGTTAAACTGAACCCCTATTTCAGCTGCCAGCCATCTACGCATCTCATAAGCAGGGACAGGTTCATCATCTGTCCCGATATAACACGGGGCCAAATGTTCGCTGCGGCTAAATTGCTCCAATAAATGCACAATAACACCAGCGCAATCATCAGAATGAATACGATTAGTCCAGGAAACTGGCTGCTCTGGCACTAGTTCTCCCTTCTTAATCTGATTGATCAAACGGTTTCTTCCCGGCCCATAAATACCCGAAAACCTGACGATGACAGATGCTATCGGCAAGGAGCTAATAACATTTTCAGCTTCTAGTAATCGCTTTCCTCTAAAAGAAACAGGGTTCGTTTCTGCTGATTCATTCACCCACTCACCACTGTTTTGACCATACACACCGGTACTAGACACCCAGACAATTAGCCTTGGGCGCTGCTTACAGGCTTTAACGGCTGACTCAATGGATTGAGCCGCGACCACATAGCTATCGCGATAGCCTTCATCGCTCATCTGATTGGGCGTGAGGGTAACAACTAACACATCGATGTTTTGTGAATTCAATATGTCTTGTAGGTAAACTCTATCCCGTATATCACCCGCTATAGCATCAATACCCGCTGGTAATTTGGCGACATTTCGCCGCATGCCCAGTGTCTGCCAATCACTGTCAGACTGTAAGTTATTCAGTTGAGCTATGGCTCGAACTGCAATATCACCACAACCAGCAAATAAAACTTTCAATGAGCTTTCCATTTTCAATTTGTTTTAGCTATTATTTTTCAATCAAGATTTTATTATCAAAGCTGTTTTATCAAGGTTTTGCTTTGAAGCCGTATATATTAGAGCTTTTTTTAAAAACAATGGAAAAACCATGACCTTAACTGAATTACGCTATATCGTCACATTGGCACAACAACAGCACTTTGGCCAAGCCGCCAAACTATGCCACGTCAGCCAGCCCACCCTGAGTATCGCCGTAAAAAAGCTTGAGCAAGAGCTCGATGTAGAGCTATTTGAGCGCTCAAAAAACAGTGTACGTCCCACACCTATTGGCGAACAAGTGATAGCCCAAGCAAACCGTGTGCTGGAAGAAAGCTCTTCGATCAAAGACATCGCATCAGCGGGAAGAGATCAACTAAAAACTCCGTTGTATGTAGGCGCTATATTTACCATTGGCCCTTATTTATTTCCCCACTTCATTCCCGAACTACAAAAATCTGTGCCACAAATGCCCTTAGTCGTTGAAGAGGGTTTTACCGCAACCCTAAGGCAACGGTTACGTAAGGGTGAGCTGGATGTCATTATTGTCGCCCTACCGTTTACAGAGCCCGATGTGGTTACCCAACCACTGTATTCAGAACCTTTTGTGGTGCTACTGCCTGAAGACCACCCTCTGGCAAAGCAGGAGGCCATCAAGCCGGAAGACCTTGACGAAGAAAATGTATTGTTACTGGGAGAAGGCCACTGCTTTGGCGATCAGGTTCGCGAGGCACTGCCAAACCTTAACCAACATCAAGACGAAAGTATTGCGCAAATCCGCACCCATAGCGAAGGGAGTTCACTGGAAACCCTTCGACATATGGTGGCATCAGGTCTTGGCATTACTATTTTGCCACTTTCGGCTGCCATCGGAGCAGGGTACAAAGATGGGCTACTGGTTACTCGCCCCTTTGTTGACCCAGCGCCCTGCCGAACGTCTGCCCTAGCTTGGCGTGCCAGCTTTCCACGACACAAAGCCATTGATGCACTACGCAGTGCCATTAAACAGCACCCCCTGCCTAGCTGCCCCTCGGTAGCATGACCGATAACATACGCACCCTTGATCAAATACCTGTCACCCAACTTAAGGGAGTTGGTGTGCAGCTTGCCAATAAGCTGGCAAAACTCGGCATCCAAACTATTCAGGATGTGCTATTTCATTTGCCCCTGCGTTATATGGACCGTACCCGAATTACCCCCATTGGCAGTGTTCAGCCCAATACAGAGGTTGTCATAGAAGGCGAGATTCGTGGCTGTGATCTAGTATTTGGCCGGCGTAGAAGTCTTATGTGCCGACTACAAGATAATACCGGCATAATCACCCTGCGCTTTTTTCATTTTAGTAATGCCCAACGACAGAACCTAAAAACAGGCAGTCATATTCGCTGCTATGGTGAAGTCAAACGTGGCAGCTCCGGGCTAGAGATATACCATCCTGAATACCAATTTATTGACCAACAGCACCCGCAACCTCTACAACAAAACCTAACCGCCGTTTACCCTGCTACCGAAGGAATATCCCAACAAAGGCTACGAACTATAGCCGGTCAAGCTCTAGGATTAATGAAGCAGCAACAACTCACAGAACTGTTACCCGAACAGTTAAACCAATCTTCCCTCACCGAAGCCATTGAGTTTATTCATGAGCCACCAAGAACTGCACCTGTCGACCAACTGGCCAATGGCGATCACCCAGCACAACAACGATTAGCTTTTGAAGAGCTCTTGGCCCACCACCTCAGCTTGCTACAGCTCAGGCAAAATATTCAGCAACATGGTGCACCAGCACTTCAAAGCGACTTTGATAAAAAACTACGAACAGCTTTTTTAAGTTCTCTAGCATTCCAGCTTACTGATGCACAGCAGCGAGTCAGTGATGAAATTAAAGCTGACCTTGCAAAACCAATCCCCATGTTACGTTTGGTACAAGGTGATGTAGGGTCAGGAAAAACTGTCGTCGCAGCACTGGCAGCACTACAGGCGGTAGCCGCAGGAAAACAAGCTGCCATTATGGCGCCAACGGAAATACTAGCTGAGCAGCATCGCAACAGTTTTCAGGCATGGCTAGAACCTTTAGGTATTCAACTGGCCTGGCTAACAGGCAAAGTCAAAGGGAAAGCCAGGGAACGTCAACTCAACATAATAAAAGATGGTACCGCTCAAATTGTGGTTGGCACCCATGCGCTGTTTCAGGAAGAAGTGGAATTTAATGATCTGGCACTGACCATTATCGATGAACAACACCGCTTTGGGGTTCATCAACGGTTAGCGTTAAAAGAAAAAGGCAAAGATTCGAACCAGGTTCCTCATCAGCTGATTATGACGGCCACCCCTATCCCCAGAACATTGGCTATGAGCGCTTACGCTGATCTCGATTGTTCCATTATCGATGAATTACCACCCGGGCGGTCTCCCGTTAATACCGTGGTGATTGCCAACCAACGCCGCCAGGAAATCGTTGAACGTATTCGAGCTGCTTGCGGCAATGGCCGGCAAGCCTACTGGGTCTGCACTCTTATAGAAGAGTCCGATGTGTTGGAAGCACAAGCCGCAGAAGCCACAACCGATGAGCTTCATTTGTTACTGCCAGAACTGGAAATTGGTTTAATTCACGGCCGATTAAAACCCGGCGAAAAAGCCGCCACAATGAGCGCCTTCAAAAATGGTGAGATACAGCTTTTAGTCGCCACCACCGTTATTGAAGTTGGGGTGGATGTGCCCAATGCCAGTCTCATGGTGATAGAAAACCCGGAGCGGCTAGGCTTAGCTCAGCTGCACCAATTGCGTGGCAGGGTTGGTCGAGGACAAGAAGAGAGC
>JAJFKD010000170.1 GCA_021773405.1 Porticoccus sp. | reverse complement strand
TGGAGGCGTTTCTAAAAAGCAGTTAAAAAAATGGGAAAAAGACTACCAGCTGCTCAGTGTAAACCGTGAGAAACATCCCGAAGAGCAAGCTTGATTCTCACTCTTGACTCTGCCTATGGCTGTGCCTAAAATGCGCAGCCTCAGAAAGGCACGACAACAGAAAAAATGGGGCCTTAGCTCAGCTGGGAGAGCGCAACACTGGCAGTGTTGAGGTCAGCGGTTCGATCCCGCTAGGCTCCACCAATTTTTTATCTTGTATTTAAAAGGGCTTACTTTGTTAAGCCCTTTTTTATTTTTTTATCTTATTTTATCCAAAATAACATTCACCTCATTTCGAAGCATCTTGTGTTGTAATTTTTAACACACTAATGGCCACTCATTTCGTTTAATGTTAAAGATTCAAGGCTGTATTACCATCCTGTTCCATGTGGTAGTGGCGAAATCCTTATTTGGCTTTGGTATTGAAAGACGTTAAGACAAAACGCCTCCTAAACCATTTATGCAATTCCATGACCACCAGTAAGGTTAATGCCAGAGCTAATAATTCCAGCCAGTGTTCGGCAGACACAGGCTGTACTGCCAGCACATCTTTTAGCCAAGGTGTATACATGGCACCGATATGAATGAGTTGGGCTGTTAGGGTGCCAAACAGGAGTATTGGATTGCGCATTAGGTTATGACGAAACGTGGAGCGTGTCTCGGAACGACAGTTAAAGACATGGACGTTTTCAAACAATACCATCAGTAAGAGTGTGCTGTTACGTGCCTCATTGATGCCCATTCCCATATCGATCAGCACCTGGAACAGGGCAAAGGCCGTCACACCCATTACTAGAGCAGCGACGATCACCCGTTCTATCATAATACGGTTAAAAATTGGTTCCTGAGGGTCACGAGGCCGATGTTTAAGCTCATCTCCTTCGCCGGGTTCAAAGGCCAAGGCAACATGCTGGAAGCCGTTGGTAACCAAGTTGAGCCATAGCAATTGTACCGCCAGTAGAGGTAGGGGCAGGTTGGTGATCAGTGCCAGGGTGAAAAGAACGATTTCTGCTGCCCCGGTAGAGATCAGCAGGAAGATCACTTTCCGAACATTCGCGTAGGCAATACGGCCCTCCTCAATACCGGCGACTATTGAAGCAAAGTTATCGTCGGTAATGACCAGCTCGGCAGTTTCGCGGGCCACATCAGTACCGGTCTTGCCCATAGCAACTCCGACATGGGCAGCGCGTAGGGCTGGTGCGTCGTTGGCGCCGTCGCCGCTGACTGCGACAAAGTGACCATTTCGCTGCAGGGACTCAACGATATCAAGTTTCTGTTGAGGTTCGACACGGGCGAATACCTGGGCATCGGCAGTGAGCTGGTCCAAAGCATCAGGGGTGTCTGCCTGTGCCAGCTTCGGACCGGTAATCACATGGTGCTCAGAGACGGGCAGGGTGGCTTCTTTGGCAATACTTAATGCGGTAAGTGGATGGTCGCCGGTGACCATGGCCACTTTTACCCCGGCCTCCTGACAGGTGGTGATAGCGGTTTTTGCCTCCGGGCGCAGAGGATCAATAATGCCCACTAGGCCGATGAGTGTTAAGCCGGCAAGCTGTTTTTCACTAAAAGCTGTTTCATCGAGTTCCTCTACCATGCTCGGTTTATTGACTGGGGGCTCAGAGGTAATAGGCCCGCCGGCCAATGCGATTACACGGCAACCCTGATTGGCCAGTGCTATGGCCTGGGATTCGAGTTTGGCTTCATCGATGGGTATGTCCTGATCGGGGGTAGCCATGTGACTGCATAGGGGTAGTATCTTTTCTATTGCCCCTTTGACAGAGGCGTGTTGAACTCCATCAATGAGGTTGAGGCTAGCGGAGAGTTGCCGTGCAGATTCAAATGGAATAGTAGCCAGCTCTGGTGCTGTGGTGAGTGATTCCGGACGGACTATGCCGCGCTTATGAGCCATGACGAGGAGGGCAACATCGACGGCATCGCCGTGGTGCGTCCAGCTGTCATTGCGATGCCCAAAAAAAGCTTCGTTCACTAGAACACCCGCTAAGCATAGGCGTTGTATCAGTGCGTCATTTTGTTGTTCGATAGTTGTGGGTGGTACTGGTGTAATCGATCCCTCGGGCATCAGGCTATCGCCGTTGACTTCCCACTCCGATCCATCGGGTAACAGGATGCGTCGCACAGTCAGTTGATTTTCAGTTAGGGTGCCAGTTTTATCGGTAGCGATGTAGGTGCAGGAACCCAGGGCCTCCACTGCCACCAGGCGTCGCACGATAACATTGCGTTTGGTCATACGGTGCATGCTGATGGCCAAGGCTACAGTTAAGGCTACCGGCAGTCCCTCGGGAATGGCTGATACGGCCAGTGCCACCGCTAGCATAAAGATTTCTCCCGGTGGCATACCGCGGGCCAGGGATACCACAGCCATTATCAGTGCTGCACAGCCGACCACAATAGCAACTTTATGGGTAAATGCCTCCATCCTCACCATCAGAGGAGCTTTGGGGGACGGTTTGTTCAGAACGGCTGCGGCGATAAGCCCCAGCTGGGTATGTGTGGCGGTACCCACTACAATGCCGTTGCCCCGGCCGCGGTTTACCAAGGTGCCGGCGAAGGCCATATTGACCCGATCCCCAAGCGCGCAGTCTTGTTTCAGTGTTTGTCCGGAATTTTTTGTTACCGCGATGGATTCCCCGGTCAAAAGTGACTCGTCCACCTCCAGGTCATGGCAGGTGAACAGGCGAATATCCGCAGGTACACTGTCCCCTGATTCCAGCAGGACGATATCTCCGGGTACCAGTTCTCGAGCATCTATTTCGTAGCTCTCGCTATCACGCAATACCCGGCAGTTGGTAGTAACCAGTTGTGCAAGGGCGGCAGCGGCCCGTTGTGCAGAATACTCCTGGATGGTACCTATGATGGCATTGACTAACAGCACTGCACCGATAAAAAGGGCATCGGACCATTCCTGAATCATTATAGAAAAGGCAGCGGCTGCAACTAATATGTATATCAAAGGGCTAATAAACTGGTGTATAAAAACGTGGATAATGCTTGGCGGCTTTGCCTTGGGCATAGCATTGGGGCCATAGTTTTTGAGCCGATCCGCTGCCTCGCCCTGGCTTAAACCATGAGTAGAGCCAGACAGTGCTGCGAGCAGATCTTCGGGCTCAGCACAGTGGGGAGAAGCCATGATTGAGTCTTGGTCAATGCTATGAGCTTCGGAGTTAGACTCTCCCTGAACAGGTTTAATTAACTGAGGCATGATAGTTTGCTCTAATAAACTACGGTGCAATTCCAGTGGATTTGACCACCAGCATGTCAGTGCGAAGATGGTGCAGGACTTTTTCTGCCGTGTTCTTATTCAATAGCCCCTTAACGCCCGTACGCCCCATACTACCGATAATTACTAGGTCTGCCTTGATTTCATCAGCTATGTGGGAAATGGTTTTATTAGGAACCCCCGCCAATATATGTGGGGTCACATCTGTCATATTGAATTCTTTTAATAGCTCGCACAGTTTTTCGTTGGCTTCGGGTTCGTGAGTACGTAGGTAGTCACGTTGCTCAACAATGTCTAGAGCTAATAGTGGGGCCGGGATTGGAATGCTATAAACAGCGTGTAATTGACAGTCAGAGATGCTCTGCCATTGTTGTGCCCAGTATAAGGCATGGGCGTTCAGCCCCCGTTGTTCTGGCTCATCGGTAGACAAATCTAGGGCAATAAGTATATTGGCAGAGCTTTTCCATTTTTGGTTTGAGCTAATCAGAATAGGGCAGTTCAGTTGGCGAATTAGTTCCCAGTCGGTAGGTGTGTGAAGCAAGCTTTCGCTGCGGTGCCCGGTTTTTACCACCAAGTTGTCATCACCGGCGTTACAATGAACAGCCACCCATGACGGAATACTATCTGTGGAAACAACCTCGCTGGTAACATGACCAAATTCGTTAAAAACAGTATGGACAAGCTTACCGATAGACTGAGTTGCTGACTGCTTGGTGGAATCGCTGCAGTCTTGAGGAAGAAAACGCACAACTTGCACGTCGGCCTTTAATGGGGCGGCGATACTTTTAGCTTTATTCAGTGCGAGGGATTCGCCTTTTTCCTCGTCGCTGATCACCAACACCAATTTGCCCATGATTGTTACCTCCTTAATCGGTCATAGAGGCATTACAGCTAATTATAAAATTATGGACTCAGTTTTGGTTTCTGGCAAATTATCTTGGTGTTTAAATGGACAATACTGTAGGTATCCTAGCAATCAGATTATGTGAAAAAATTCTAAAGTATCACGGTGTTAATACCATGCGCTTTTATGCTTAAAATTGGTATAAAGTGGTTTTTTTACCTGTTTTTGCTGGTAATGGTCACCTTTTAAGCTGCCAGCGCATTTTCCACCGGTAGATGCAGTAGCCGAATATGGCGCACCCAATCGAGCTTAAAAAACCTACAGCATAAACAAGTCCTGTAAGGTTATAAACCGGGCCGTAGAGTTGAAACTCAATAGCCATATAACCACATATTCCTAATAGCATTCCCCATACATATTGGGGTAAATGTGTTGCGTACACGTATCCCGCCAGAAGTGATGGAACAGCTAATAGTACGATAACTGAAGTAATATTCTGGGCGAACATGGATGCCCAAAGGGCTGAGCCAAACATTAAAAAAGCACCGACGATATAGGCTTGTATCTTTTGCATGGGAATAGACCTCGGGCAACAATTAAGCTTAAGTGTCGCACTAGCTTCGATGTTCAGGTATTCGACATTGGTCTAGATTAAGAAGAGGTTAGAGAGTTTTAAGAACAAAAAAACCGCCTCTGTTACCAGGGCGGTTTTTTGTGATGCCTTTGCCTAATTAATTCTTGTGTTTAGCCAGGATAGTCACGCGTTGTGTAACCTGTATAGCGTTGACGTGGACGGCCAATACGATATGGATTACTGAGCATTTCGTGCCAGTGAGAAATCCAGCCAATGGTACGGCCAGTGGCAAAAATTACAGTGAACATTTCAGGTGAAATACCAATGGCTTTCATGATGATGCCAGAGTAGAAGTCTACATTAGGGTAGAGTTTCTTCTCGACAAAATATTCATCTTCAAGTGCAATTTGTTCAAGACGCTTGGCGATTTTCAGCAATGGGTCATTTTCCAGGCCCAGCTCTGCAAGAACTTCATCACAGCTTTCTTTCATTACTTTAGCGCGTGGATCGAAGTTTTTGTAAACCCTATGTCCGAAGCCCATTAGGCGGAAGGAGTCTTCTTTATCTTTTGCACGAAGAATAAACTCGTCAATTTTGGATTCGTCGCCAATCTCTTCAAGCATTTCTAGTACAGCCTGGTTTGCCCCACCGTGAGCGGGACCCCATAGGGCAGCAATACCGGCAGCAATACAGGCAAATGGGTTGGCACCTGAAGAGCCTGATAGTCGAACAGTGGATGTTGACGCATTTTGTTCGTGGTCAGCATGCAATAAGAAAATTCTATCCATTGCCTTAATGAGTACAGGGCTTATTTCTGGCTTAACACCTGGAGTGCCAAACATCATATTAAGAAAGTTTTCTGAATAACTAAGGTTGGTATCTGAAGCAACAAAAGGCAAACCTGAGAAGTGTCTATGACACATAGCAGCAAGGATAGGCATTTGGCCAACAAGCCTGTTAGTTGTTTCCACTCTATCTTCTGCATTAGCTACGTCTGTAGCATCGTGATAAAGCGCGGATATGGCCCCTACAACGCCACATAGCATTGCCATAGGGTGGGAGCCTTGTTTGAAGCCAGAAAAGAATGTTTCTACACAGCTATCTACATTGCTATGGGATTTAATGGTTTCTTCATAGGCAGCTTTTTCAGCTGGAGTAGGTAATTCACCGTTCAGTAATAGAAAGCAAGTCTCAAGAAAATCAGACTTTTCAGCAAGCTGTTCTATAGGGTAACCACGGTGTAGAAGTACACCTTTTCCTCCATCAATAAAAGTAATTGCAGATTCACAGGAAGCAGTAGCACCAAAACCTGGATCGAATGTGAAACAGCCTGTTTCTGGGATTTTGGCTATATCAATAACATCTTGACCAAGAGTACTACTAAGAACTGGTAACTCAATAGAAGTATCAGTGCCTTCTTGTGAGAGGTGGAATTTCTTATTGCTCATTGGAGTCTCCTACGAGTCCTAGACTTAACGTTCGTAAGTTACGAAACTTGCGAACTAAATATGCGAACTAAAAAACTGAGGCCGGAAACTATAGCTTGCTCGATATATTTGTCAATTTTACTGTGGGATTAGTTTACATAGATCAAGTGAATAGCCGCTATCAGTAATTTTGATGTGTTCTTGGTGTGTTCTTGATTTGTGTCGCAATAGTCCATTGTAATCATCTGGCAATGTTCCTATAATTCGTGCCCAATCTTAGCCCGGTAGCTAGTGATGGTTGCCGATTTCCCTGCTTTTATCTCTGCTTTGCTGGCAGATATAAGGTGTTATATCGTGAATAAGAAAAGACCTGTAAATCTAGATATTGGAACGATCCAGCTTCCAATTACCTCCTATGTATCTATTCTCCACCGTGTCTCCGGTGTGGTGTTATTTGCTGCCATTGCCGTTTTCCTTTGGGTGTTGGATGCAAGCCTGACTTCTGAAGAGAGTTTTAATGCTGTCAAGGAATGTATAGGCGGCACCCTGTGTCAAATTATTATTTGGGCGTCTCTTGCAGCCCTTGCCTATCACATGGTGGCTGGTGTCCGTCACCTGATTATGGATTTGGGCATTGGTGAAACCCTGGAAGGTGGCCAATTAGGTGCGAAGATCGCGTTGATCGTTGCAGCTGTACTTATTGTTCTAGCTGGAGTTTGGGTATGGGCATGATAACTAACGTAACAAGTTTTGGTCGCAGCGGGTTATCCGACTGGCTGCTACAAAGAACGACAGCCATTGTTATGGCTGCTTATGTCGTATTCGTTACTTTCTATTTATTAACGAATCCTGACTTGCAATATGATCAATGGCTGGCTCTTAACAGCCATATTTGCATGAAAGTATTGAACGTATTAACTGTGCTTTCCATCGCGATACATGCATGGATAGGATTGTGGGCAGTATTGACCGACTACGTCACTGTTCGTTTGCTTGGGCCTAAAGCGACACCTCTACGAATTATTTTCCAGTTGGGAATGATTCTGGTCACTTTAGTGTATGTCATTTGGGCTCTAGATATTGTTTGGGGAATTTGAATCCATGAGTAGTAGCATTAGAACTATTTCTTTTGATGGGCTTATCGTTGGTGGTGGCGGTGCCGGTATGCGCGCTGCACTCCAGCTGGCACAGTCCGGTTATAAAACAGCGGTAATCACTAAAGTATTCCCGACGCGTTCTCACACAGTATCTGCCCAGGGTGGTATTACTTGTGCGATTGCCAGTGACGACCCTAATGATGATTGGCGTTGGCATATGTACGATACCGTTAAAGGCTCTGATTACATTGGTGATCAGGATGCTATTGAGTATATGTGTTCTGTAGGGCCTGAGTCTGTATTTGAACTTGAGCATATGGGTTTGCCTTTCTCTCGTACTGAAGAAGGACGTATTTATCAGCGCCCTTTCGGTGGTCAATCCAAAAACTTTGGTGAAGGCGGACAGGCTGCACGAACTTGTGCTGCTGCTGACCGTACCGGTCATGCATTACTACACACCCTTTATCAAAATAATATTAAGAACAACACCGTATTCTTTAACGAGTGGTTTGCTGTTGATCTGGTAAAGAATGACGATGGCGCAGTTGTTGGTGTGATCGCCATTGACATCGAAACCGGCGAGACTGTATTTGTTAAATCAAAAGCCACTGTGCTTGCGACTGGGGGTGCTGGTCGTATTTATGCCTCTACAACAAATGCTCATATTAATACCGGTGATGGCATTGGTATGGCGCTTCGCGCTGGTTTCCCAGTACAAGACATTGAAATGTGGCAGTTCCACCCAACGGGTATTGCTGGTGCAGGTGTTCTGGTAACGGAAGGTTGTCGTGGTGAAGGTGGTTACTTAGTCAATAAAGACGGTGAACGCTTTATGGAGCGTTACGCGCCGAATGCTAAAGATCTTGCTGGCCGAGATGTTGTTGCCCGTTCTATGGTGCTCGAAATTCTAGATGGCCGAGGCTGTGGCGAAAATGGCGACCATGTTTATCTGAAGCTTGATCACCTTGGTGAAGAAGTATTGGAAAGCCGCTTACCCGGCATTTGTGAGCTATCGCGCACCTTTGCCCATGCTGATCCTGTAAAAGAACTGGTCCCTGTAGTACCTACTTGTCACTACATGATGGGTGGTATTCCAACTAATATTGATGGTCAGGCACTGTCACTTGATGCTGAGGGTAACCCTGAAGTTATTGAAGGCCTCTTTGCTTGTGGTGAAGCAGCCTGTGTTTCGGTTCACGGAGCTAACCGTTTGGGTGGTAACTCGCTATTGGATTTGGTTGTGTTTGGACGCTCTTCCGGTTTGTTCATCGAAAAATCTCTGCGTGAAGGGATAGATCTAAAAGAGCCAACAGAAGAGAATATTAATTCTGCCATGTCTGGTCTCGATCGTATTAATAAGAGTGCCAGTGATGGTGAAGGAGCAGCAGAACTTCGTGCAGAGCTTCAGGACATTATGCAGAAACACTTTGGCGTATTCCGCCGTGGTGACTTTATGGAAGAGGGCATTAAGAAGCTTGCTGCATTGCGTCCACGTATTGAAAATGTACGTTTGGATGATAAGAGTAATGCTTATAACACTGCTCGCATCGAAGCACTGGAATTGCAAAACCTATTGGAAGTAGCGGAAGCTACGGCCATTACCGCTGAAGAAAGAAAAGAAAGCCGCGGAGCTCACGCCCGAGAAGATTATGCTGATCGCGATGATGAGAATTGGTTGTGTCATTCTATGTACTTCCCAGTCGACAAAAAAGTTGGCAAGCGTGATGTAAACTTTTCACCTAAGACCATGGAAGCTTTCGCACCGAAAGCCCGTGTCTATTGATAAGGGTCTGTTGAGCCATGTTGAAAGTAAGTGTTTATCGTTACAACCCTGAAACGGACGAAGCGCCGTATATGCAGGACTATGAAGTTGACACCGCTGGCAAAGACCTGATGGTGCTTGACGTTCTAGAACTATTAAAGGCACAGGATACCTCGTTGGCTTATCGTCGCTCTTGTCGAGAGGGCGTTTGTGGCTCTGATGGTATGAATATTAATGGCAAAAATGGACTGGCTTGTATCATGCCGTTGTCTGAATGTGTGAAGGGGGACAAGTTAATACTGCGCCCACTTCCTGGGTTGCCTGTTATTCGTGATCTGGTTATCGATATGAGCCAGTTTTACGCTCAATACGAGAAAATCCAGCCTTACTTGGTTAATAATGAGCCAGCGCCTGCTATTGAAAGATTGCAGTCTCCAGAAGATAGAGAGAAGTTGGATGGCCTTTATGAGTGTATTCTTTGTGCGTGTTGTTCGACAAGTTGCCCGTCATTCTGGTGGAATCCTGATAAGTTTATCGGTCCTGCTGGTTTGATTCAGGCTTATCGCTTCCTTGTGGATAGTCGTGATACTGACACTGAAAACCGTTTGGCGAATCTTGATGACCCATTCAGTGTTTTCCGTTGTCACGGTATTCAAAACTGTGTTGCAGTTTGTCCTAAGGGGCTTAACCCCACCAAGGCAATCGGCCATATTCGTAACATGCTTTTGAAAAGTGCTACTTAAGAGGCATTGCATTACAATCTGTCGGGCTCTCTAATTAGAGAGCCTTGATAATTTAATCGCCTAAAACATAGGGAAAACATCGATGCCTGAAAGCATCATGCAGCAATTTTTGCGCAGCTCTCATCTGTCCGGTGGGAATGCAGCATATATAGAAGATTTATACGAAACCTACCTACACGATCCCAATGGTGTGCCCGAGCAGTGGCGCTCCTTCTTTGACTCTTTGCCTCGCGTTAATGGCCATAGTGGTACGGATGTATCCCATGCTACAGTTCAATCACATTTTGAACTTATGGGCCGCCGTAGGGCAAGACCGGTTCCTGCACCAGGTTCGGGTGGGGTTAATGTCGACCACGAACGTAAACAGATTAAAGTTCTTCAGTTAATCAGTGCGTACCGCAATCGGGGCCACCAAAAAGCCAAGTTGGATCCTTTGAATCTATGGGAGCGAGACAAAGCACCGGATTTGGAGCTTTCATTTCACGGCCTTACCAAGGCCGACTTGGATACAACATTCCAGTGTGGAACACTCTATATCGGTAAGCAGGAAGCAACTTTAGGTGAGATTATCTCCTCCCTTGAAGAAACCTATACCGGTCATGTTGGTGTTGAATTTGGTCAAGTCACCGATATAACGGAAAAGCACTGGTTGCAACAACGTTTTGAAAGTGTTCGTTCTAAGCCAAGTTATGACGATGAAATGCGTAAGCATGTGCTGCAGCGCTTATCTGCGGCTGAAGGTCTGGAAAGACACCTTGATTCTAAATATCCCGGTACTAAGCGTTTTGGTTTAGAGGGTGGAGAATCAATGATCCCCATGCTTGATGGAATGATCGAGCGTGCGGGAGAGTACGGTGCTAAAGAAGTCGTTTTGACCATGGCGCACCGTGGACGACTAAACTTATTAGTCAATGTAATGGGTAAAAACCCAGCAGAGTTATTTGCTGAATTTGAAGGAAAAAGACACGTTGATACCTCTGGTGATGTTAAATATCACCAAGGATTTTCTTCAAATGTGACTACACCGGGTGGTCAGGTCCACTTGGCATTGCTTTTTAATCCATCGCATTTAGAGATCGCTGCCCCTGTAGCTGAAGGTTCTGCCAGAGCGCGTCAAGATCGCCGAGGCGATGCCGAGGGCAATCAAGTTGTACCTATTGTTGTTCATGGTGACGCTGCCTTTGCAGGGCAGGGCGTTGTTATGGAAACCTTCCAGATGTCACAAATTCGCGGCTATAAAACTGGGGGTACGGTGCATTTAGTTGTTAACAATCAGGTTGGTTTCACCACAAACCGCAGAGAAGATGCGCGTTCGACGGAATACTGTACTGATATCGCAAAAATGGTTCAGGCACCTATTATTCATGTCAATGGCGATGATCCAGATGCTGTGATGTTTGCTACTTTTTTGGCAATGGATTATCGCTATCAGTTCAAGAAAGATATCGTTGTTGATTTGGTTTGTTATCGCCGTCGTGGCCACAATGAGACAGATGAGCCGTCTTCTACGCAGCCATTGATGTACCAAATTATTAAAAAGCTTAGAACCACACGGGCACTTTATGCCGATAAGTTGGTAAGCGAAGGAATTATTAGTCAGCCAGATGCAGATAGCTTACTGGCTGAGTATCGCGATACCCTTGATCGTGGCGAGAATGTTGTCAATAAATTGATTTCTGAGCCAGATGAAGCTCCTTTTGTAGATTGGACGCCTTATCTCGATCATGACTGGACAGCAGCTGCCGATACGACCTATCCGTTAAAAGATCTCCAAGACCTTGCAGAAAAAATTACACATGTCCCAGATGGGATAGTGATACAGCGCCAGGTTGAGAAAATTTATGATGACCGTCGTAAAATGGCAGGTGGCGCATTAGCACTGAACTGGGGTATGGCAGAGTTACTTGCTTATGCAACCTTACTAAAAGAAGGGTACCCCATTCGCATGACTGGCCAAGATATTGGTCGCGGTACTTTCTCTCATCGACATGCTGTGGTTCACAATCAGCGTGATGGTGAAAGCTACATTCCACTTCAATCATTACCTGAAGATCCTAAGTCCTTTGAAATTTATGATTCTTTCTTATCGGAAGAAGCGGTTTTAGGGTTTGAGTATGGCTATTCTACAACGTCACCCTCTGGTTTGGTGATTTGGGAAGCACAGTTTGGTGATTTTGCTAATGGTGCTCAAGTTGTTATTGACCAATTTATTACTAGTGGTGAGCATAAGTGGGGACGTTTGTGTGGTCTAACTATGTTATTGCCACATGGTTATGAAGGGCAAGGGCCTGAACATTCGTCAGCACGGTTGGAACGCTATTTACAATTGTGTGCTGAACATAATATTCAAGTGTGTATTCCAACGACTCCAGCTCAGGTTTACCATATGTTGAGACGTCAGGCTATTAGGCCGATGCGTCGTCCACTGGTGGTTATGAGCCCTAAATGGATCTTGCGTCACAAGCTGGCAACATCTTCATTGGAAGATCTGGCCAATGGTGAATTTCAGCCTCTGATTCAGGATGCAGAGGTCGATAAGTCCAAAGCACGTCGTGTGGTGCTTTGTTCAGGTAAGGTTTATTACCACCTTTACGAGGCTCGTCAGGAGAAAGGCATCGATGATATAGCCTTGGTACGTATCGAGCAGCTGTATCCTTTCCCGGATAAAGAACTACTTGAAGCTTTCCAAGGTTACGACAATCTGGAAGATGTTGTTTGGTGTCAGGAAGAACCTATTAATCAGGGTGCTTGGTATAGCAGTCAGCATCATATGCGCCATGTATTGAATCAGTTTAATGAAAAACTGTTTTTGAGTTATGTGGGTAGAGAAGCATCTGCTGCTCCTGCATGTGGTTACATGTCAGCTCACCTGGAAGAACAAGAAAAATTCATTAATGAAGCTTTGAGCTGAAATTAGCTTTAAGCAAAAATAGAGTTGAATTAAAAGTAGCGATATACCGCTATGTTTGATCAAAGGAAACACACAAAAAATGAGCATTGAGATTAAAGCGCCAACATTTCCTGAATCAGTACAAGAAGGGAATATTGCTACGTGGCACAAGCAGCCAGGCGAATCTGTTACTCGAGATGAACTTCTGGTAGACATCGAAACGGATAAAGTGGTTTTGGAAGTTGTTGCTCCAGCTGATGGTACTTTGCAAGAGGTACTAAAAGCCGAGGGTGATATTGTTCTTAGTAATGAAGTCATTGCTAAGGTTGTTGCAGGAGAAGCTGGCGCAGCCGCACCTCAAGTAGCTGAAACGGTATCAACTGAAGCTGCTGATAATTCTGAAGAAAAAATTGCCAGTCCAGCAGCACGCAAATTGGCTGATGAGCGTGGTATTGATCTTCAGAAGGTTTCTGGAACAGGTAAAGATGGTCGTATTACGAAAGAAGATATAGTTGGCTGGGAAAGTGCAGAAACTGCAGTGGCGGCACCAGTTGCTGCACCTGCACCTGTTACTCCATCACAGCCTGCTCCAGCAGCCATTGTCGAAGTTCCTGCTGGGGAGCGTGTTGAAAAACGTGTGCCAATGACTCGGATGCGTGCGCGTATTGCTGATCGTTTACTACAGGTTACTCAGACAACTGCAATGTTGACGACGTTTAACGAAGTCGATATGCATAGAATTATGCGTTTACGCTCTGCCTTTAAAGATGAGTTTACCAAAGTTCATAATGGAACTCGCTTGGGCTTCATGGGCTTTTTTGTTCGTGCAGCAACTGAAGCGTTGAAGCGTTTCCCTGCTGTTAACGCATCAATAGATGGCGACGATATTGTTTATCACGGGTATCAGGATATTGGTGTTGCAGTTTCTACAGACAAAGGTCTAGTTGTGCCGGTGTTGCGTAATGCTGAAAATATGAGTGTTGCTGAAGTAGAGAATACTATTGCCGAATTTGGTGCAAAGGCTAAAGATGGCAAGCTCACTATTGAAGAAATGACAGGTGGTACTTTCACTATCACTAATGGCGGAGTGTTCGGATCTCTATTGTCTACACCTATATTGAACCCACCTCAAGCAGCAATTCTTGGTATGCACTCTATCAAGGAACGTCCTGTTGCTGAAAATGGTGAAGTGGTTATCCGCCCTATGATGAACTTGGCATTGTCCTATGATCATCGATTGATCGATGGTAAAGAAGCGGTGAGGTTCTTGGTCGCAATTAAGGAAATGATTGAAAATCCAGCTAAGATATTGCTTGAGATTTAACGATTAACCTATTGATAAATTAGAGATTTATTATGTCTGATCAGTATGATGTTATTGTGATAGGTTCCGGCCCTGCAGGTTATGTTGCGGCTATACGTGCTGCACAGCTAGGATTAAAAACTGCCTGTATTGAGAAATGGAAAAATGATGAAGGAAAGGGCGTTAATGGTGGAACATGCTTAAATGTTGGCTGTATCCCATCAAAAGCGTTACTCGATAGCTCGCACAAATATCACGAAACAAAAGAAGACCTTGCGAGTCATGGTATTAATACGGGTGATGTAGCTATTGATGTAAAAGCTATGATTGGCCGCAAAGGGAAAATTGTTAAACAACTTACTGATGGCATTGCCGGATTATTTAAAAGTAATGGGGTTACTGCATTATTTGGTACTGGAAAAATTCTAGCCGGGCGCCAGGTTGAGTACACTGATAATGATGGTAAGACAAAAGTACTATCAACGGAAAATGTCATTATTGCTACGGGTTCCCAGCCCATTGATATTCCAGTGGCACCACTTAATGGCGATACTATTATTGACTCTACCGGCGCACTTGAAATTACCGAAATGCCAAAACGCCTCGGCGTGATTGGCGCGGGAGTTATTGGTTTAGAGTTGGGCAGTGTCTGGAACCGTGTGGGCAGTAAAGTAGTCTTGCTTGAGGCTATGGATGACTTCTTGTCCATGATGGATCAGCAAATTGCTAAAGAAGCGAAAAAAATCTTTACCAAACAAGGTTTAGATATACGCCTCAGCTGTCGGGTAACGGCCAGTGAAGTAAAAGGTCGGGGCAAAAAGAAAGAAGTTGTGGTCACATACCAAGACAGTGATGGTAAAGAAGCCCAAGAAACATTTGATAAGTTGATCGTCTGTGTAGGTCGCAGGCCTTATACCGAGGGTTTGTTAGCCCCTGATAGTGGTGTAAACCTCGATGAAAGAGGTTTCATTTTTGTTAACGATCAGTGTGCAACAAATGCCCCAGGTGTCTGGGCTGTAGGTGATGTAGTTCGTGGCCCTATGCTGGCCCACAAAGGCTCAGAAGAAGGGGTTATGGTGGCAGAACGCATTGCGGGCCAAAAGACCCAGATGAATTACGACATTATTCCTAATGTTATATACACCCACCCAGAAATTGCTGCAGTGGGTAAAACGGAAGAACAACTCAAGCAAGCTGGTGAATCTTATAATGTGGGTATATTCCCCTTTATTGCCAGTGGTAGAGCTTTGGCCGCCAATGAGACAGATGGCATGGTCAAAATGATTGCCGATGCTGAGACTGACAGAATTTTAGGCTGTCATATTATTGGTCCAAGCGCTGCTGATTTGGTTCAGCAGGTAGCTATTGCCATGGAGTTTGGCTCTAGTGCTGAGGATATTGGTATGACTGTATTTGGTCATCCAACATTATCTGAAGCAGTACATGAGGCTGCTTTAGCTGTAAATGGCCACGCGATTCATATACCGAACCGCAAAAAACGTAAATAAATTGTACTGATTAAGGCTCCACAGGTATCGCTGGCCTGTGGAGTTTTATTTTTTACCCATACTTTTGTTTTTCATATAACGAAAACAGCAAACGGAAATGACTATGAACCTACATGAATATCAGGCAAAACAGCTTTTTGCTGAATACGGCCTTCCGGTATCAGAAGGTGTGGCTGCTGAAACAGTCCCAGAAGCAATAGCTGCCGCCGATGTTATTGGTGGCGATCGCTGGGTTGTTAAGGCACAGGTGCACGCTGGTGGTAGAGGTAAAGCTGGTGGAGTAAAGCTTGTTACTTCAAAAGCAGAAATTGAAGAATTTTCTCGTCAGTGGTTGGGTAATCGTTTGGTCACGTACCAGACGGATGCAGATGGGCAGCCAGTTAGCAGAATTCTTGTTGAGCCTTGCACAAATATCGATCAGGAACTATACCTAGGCGCTGTAATTGACCGCTCTACTCGTCGCATAGTCTTTATGGCATCGACAGAAGGTGGTGTTGAAATTGAAAAAGTAGCGGAAGAAACCCCTGAAAAAATCCTGAAAGCAACGATAGATCCTCTTGCTGGAGCTCAGCCCTACCAAGCACGTGAGTTAGCATTTAAGTTGGGTTTAAATCCAACTCAAATTAAGCAGTTCACCAAGCTGTTCCTAGGTTTAGCAAAGTTGTTCCAAGATCTGGATTTGGCTCTACTTGAAATTAACCCTCTGGTTATTACTGCTGAAGGTGATTTGCACTGCCTTGATGGAAAAATAAACATTGATGGCAATGCCATGTACCGCCAGCCAAAACTACGTGAAATGCATGATCCAACTCAGGATGATGCCCGCGAAGCTCATGCTGCCCAGTGGGATCTTAACTACGTTGCACTTGATGGCAATATTGGTTGTATGGTTAATGGCGCAGGTTTGGCTATGGGTACCATGGATATTGTTAAGCTTCATGGTGGCGACCCTGCTAACTTCCTTGATGTAGGCGGCGGTGCAACAAAAGAACGTGTTGTTGAAGCATTTAAAATCATCCTTTCAGATGAGAAAGTTAAAGCTGTCTTTATTAACATTTTTGGCGGTATTGTCCGTTGTGACTTGATTGCTGAAGGTGTTATTGGTGCTGTTGAAGAAGTTGGTGTTCAAGTTCCCGTTGTCGTAAGACTTGAAGGAAATAATGCTGAACTAGGTACAAAGATTCTTGCAGAGAGTGGTTTGAATATCATTGCAGCAACAAGCTTGACCGATGGCGCTCAGCAAGTGGTTAAAGCAGCGGAGGGCAACCAGTAATGTCTATTTTAATCAATAAAGACACTAAAGTTATTTGTCAGGGCTTCACTGGTGGGCAGGGTACTTTCCACTCAGAACAAGCTATTGAATATGGCACAAAAATGGTTGGTGGTGTAACACCTGGTAAAGGTGGTTCCACTCATTTGGGCTTGCCAGTATTTAATACTGTTGCTGATGCTGTTGCTGAAACAGGTGCGGAAGCCTCTGTTATTTATGTTCCAGCACCATTCTGTAAGGATTCAATTCTTGAAGCTGCTAATGCGGGTATCAAGTTGATAGTTTGTATTACAGAAGGTATTCCAACGTTGGATATGCTGGACTGTAAAGTGAAATGTGATGAATTGGGTGTACGCTTGATTGGACCTAATTGCCCAGGAGTGATTACTCCAGGAGAATGTAAAATTGGCATTATGCCAGGACACATTCACTTGCCAGGTAAAGTCGGTATTGTTTCCCGTTCAGGTACATTGACCTATGAAGCAGTGAAACAAACAACTGATTATGGTTTTGGCCAATCAACTTGTGTTGGTATTGGTGGTGATCCTATACCTGGTTCTAACTTCATCGACATCCTGGCTATGTTTGAAAAAGACCCGGCCACTGAAGCTATCGTGATGATTGGTGAAATTGGTGGTACAGCAGAGGAAGAAGCTGCAGCCTATATCAAGGCAAATGTTACTAAGCCTGTTGTTTCTTACATTGCCGGTGTAACAGCACCAGCAGGTAAGCGTATGGGACATGCCGGCGCTATTATTGCTGGCGGTAAAGGTACAGCAGATGAAAAGTTTGCTGCGCTGGAGGACGCTGGTGTTAAAACAGTTAGAAGCCTTGCTGATATTGGCAATGGATTGAAGGACATTACTGGTTGGTAATAGCCGGTTGGTAACAGTGATTTTTTTCTTTCATAAAAAGGCAGCCATGAGGCTGCCTTTTTTGTTTTTGAATAGTTAGATCCGTTATTTATGCCATAAAAGTGACGACAAATTTTTCGTATACGCTTGAATTCCCCTGTAGTGCCCCCATTTGTATTTTCAGACAAAAATGTCGCTATAAATTATTGTATGAAAAAAAGAACAGGAGATTGTCACTACCATGACTGTTGAGACTCACGGCTTTCAAACAGAAGCAAAGCAGCTTCTGCACTTAATGATTCACTCTCTTTACAGCAATAAAGAAATTTTCCTTAGAGAATTAATTTCAAATGCTTCGGATGCTGTAGATAAATTGCGTTTTGAAGCATTAGCTGACCCATCTCTTTATGAAGATGCGCCTGATCTCAAGGTGAGAATAGAGTCTGATGTGGAAGCTGGCACCATTACTATTCATGATAATGGTATTGGTATGTCTCGTGAGGAAGCAATCGAGCATCTAGGGACTATCGCTAAGTCCGGCACCTCCCAGTTTTTAAATAACCTCAGTGGTGACCAGAAAAAAGACTCCCAATTAATTGGCCAGTTTGGTGTTGGTTTCTATTCTGCATTTATCGTTGCCGACAAAGTCGTTGTAGAAACTCGTCGTGCTGGTTTATCTGCTGACCAGGCAGTCCGTTGGACTTGTGAGGGCGAAGCAGAATACACCATAGAAGACATTGAGAAGGCAGATCGAGGTACAACAATTACTCTGCACCTGAAAGAAGAAGAAGAGGAATTTGCAGCAGAGTTACGCATTAGAGGTACGATAAAAAAATACTCAGATCATATCGCTGTGCCTATTGAGGTTAAAAAACCGGGTTCTCCCAAGAAAGAGGGTGACGAAGAGGGTAGCGAACAATCTGATGATGAGCCTGAATACCAAGTACTTAATTCTGCGACAGCACTTTGGACTAGACCTCGTAATGACATAAAAGATGAGGAATACAAAGAGTTCTACAAGCATGTATCCCATGACTTTGAGGACCCTATAATCTGGAGCCATAACCGTGTAGAAGGAAAGTTAGATTACACCAGCTTGCTGTATCTACCTGCCCATGCACCATTTGATCTACACAACCGTGAAGTAGCCCGTGGTTTAAAATTGTACATCCAACGTACATTCATTATGGATGACGCCTCTCAGTTTTTGCCCCTATATCTCCGTTTTGTTCGGGGTATTCTGGATTCCAATGACCTACCACTGAACGTCTCACGTGAAATTCTTCAAGGTAGCCCAGCAGTTGATAGCATTCGCAGTGCTTTGGTAAAGCGTTCGCTGGATATGATGGAGAAAATGTCTAAAGAATCACCGGATGATTACACCAAATTTTGGAAAGAATTTGGTGCTGTCCTGAAAGAAGGCCCCGCAGAAGATTTTGCCAATCGTGAACGTATTGGTGGGCTGTTCCGCTACGCGACAACGGAAACAGAAGGTGATGAGCAAACAGCTTCCTTTGCTGACTACATTTCCAGAATGAAGGAAGGGCAAGACAAAATTTACTTCCTTGTAGCCGATAATATTACAACAGCTAGAAATAGTACCTACCTTGAAGTATTTAAGAAGCAGGGCATTGAAGTATTATTGCTAACAGATCGTCTTGATGAGTGGACGCTTTCTCATTTGAATGAGTTTGATGGCAAGCCGCTGCAAGATGTCGCTAAAGGTGAGCTGGATGAGTCAGTTTTAGGTGAACAGGATAAATCAGAGGAAGATGATACGAACAACGAGTCTTCTGGGGTTGTAGACAAAATCTCTACCCACCTAAAAGGCCGTGTTGAAAGTGTTCGTGAAACGCGCCGTTTGACGGATTCACCCGCCTGTCTGGTCTATGCTGAGCATGCATTGAGTCCACAAATGCGTAAAATGATGGAGGCTGCAGGGCAGCCTGTTCCTGAGGATAAACCTGTACTTGAGGTCAACCTTAAGCACCCATTAGTCACACGTCTTGGCGAGTCTGATAATGACGCAAAATCAAGCGAATTGGCTGAGTTACTCTATGACCAAGCAACACTCTCTGCGGGTGAACAGCTGGATAATCCTTCACTGTTTGTTAAACGCTTGAA
This sequence comes from Porticoccus sp., assembly GCA_021773405.1. Taxonomy (GTDB): domain Bacteria; phylum Pseudomonadota; class Gammaproteobacteria; order Pseudomonadales; family Porticoccaceae; genus Porticoccus. The sequence continues at coordinate 8,327 of JAJFKD010000170.1, read as the reverse complement.
TCAGTTGCTGTTTGAGAGTGCGCCCTGATAGGTTGTAGCTTGTTGTCTTGGGTTTAGTCGTATTGAATATAGTATTTATAGGCTGATTTAGTTGTCATTCCCTTACTTCAATGTAGTTACAGTTTTGATGTAGTTACAGTTTAGTTGTCGTTACGACAGAGGAATCACTCTATAATCGGCCGATAATACATATAAATAATAAAATAGAGCACACATGACAACACAGAGCGACCTGCCTGCATCAGCTAAAAAAACTGTACCCAATAAAGCTGAAGCGACCAAAATAGCTGTATTGGGTGGTGGGAGCTTTGGAACTGCCATAGCCAATATGTTAGCGGCTAATGGCCATGATGTTGTTTTGTGGATGCGTGATAAGGAAAATGTAGAGTCTTGTAGAGAGAACCATGAAAACACTCGGTATCTGCCGGGTTATGCCTTGGAGCCTTCATTACAATTCTCTGCTGACCTTGATGCCTCACTAAAAGATCGAGATGTTGTATTCTTTTCTGTACCGAGTAAGGCATTTAGAGTCCTTGCTCAGGAATCAAATCCGCTTATAGCGCCGGGAACCAGAGTCATCAGTACAGCCAAAGGTATTGAAGCAGATACTTTTAAACTGATGAGTGAAATTTTGGAAGAGGAATTACCCCAAGCCCAAGTAGGGGTAATTAGTGGGCCAAATCTTGCTAAAGAAATCGCTAAAAAGGCTATAACTGCAACTGTTGTCGCCAGTGCTAATGAGGATTTGTGTGAAGAAGTGCAATCATTATTAAGTTCTCGCTACTTTAGGGTTTATGCCAATTCAGACCGTTTTGGTGTTGAGTTAGCTGGCGCCCTAAAAAATATTTATGCTATCGCAGCAGGAATGTCTGCTGCCATGAATATGGGGCAAAATACAGTTAGTGTATTGATTACACGAAGCTTGGCGGAAATGAGCCGTTTTGCTGCAAGTTTGGGAGCAAACCCTATGACATTTCTTGGTCTTAGTGGTGTGGGGGACCTGTTTGTAACTTGCACTTCTCCGTTAAGCCGAAATTTTCAAATAGGCTATGCTTTAGGCGAAGGACTTTCCGTTGAAGACGCAGTAGAAAAAGTAGGTCAGGTAGCAGAAGGGATTAATACTACACGTATTATTAGGGAAGAGGCTGAGCAATTGGGCATTTATATGCCATTGGTTAATGCGCTTTATGAAACCATGTTTAACCAAAGGCCAGTCAAAGAAGTACTAAGCAGCCTGATGCTGGCTGAACAAAATACGGATGTTGAGTTTTTTTTGGAGAAGCAGTGATTTAATGGCGATCAATTTTGTATAAACGAAAGGGCTAATAATGGAACAGCAAACTAAAACACACTTGCTTAACCCTGAAACCTGGATTCGTCTGCTGTACATGATTGTGTTTGGGTTATTGTCCATACTGGCTCGAATGGTGGTATGGATTGTTGCAGTATTACAGTTTTTATTAGTTTTAATTACTGGTGCCGACAATAAAAATTTACGTGATTTGGGGCAGGGTGCTGCTAAGTGGACTTATCAGGCATTTTTGTTTTTAACATTTAATAGTAACGATAAGCCATTTCCTTTTTCTGATTGGCCAGAAATAGAAGAATCAGAGGACAATGAGGTAATTACAAGTTTGTCTTCAGCTGAAGAGGAAATCTCTGCAGAGTCTGCGGGGGTCGATGACGTACCTACTTTTGTCGATAATAACGAAGAAACTGTGGATGATGCAGAATCTAAACCTGCTTTAGATAAAGAAACCAACAAAGATTTATAATTTAGTTAACCAACATTGAGCGATAGAGTTCAGCATAATAGTTCAGCGTATTAATTTGAATTATTCTGAGTAGGGTTGTATGTATATTTACTTGCTTCGGCATGGTGATGCGCCATTTGATGCAATCTGCGGGGAACGCTCTCTTTCTAATCAAGGGAAGGCCGAGACTCAAATTATTGTTGAGCAGCACCTTGAGTCATTATCTAAGCTGAACCTAATCATTTGCAGCCCTGTGCTTCGTGCACGGCAAACACTTCAAATATTGACAGAAACTCTCAACTATTCAGGTCGGTTGTTATTTGAAGATGTATTACGTTCTGAGGGCTCAGTTAGTAGCTTGGAGCAATATATTGATACTCTTCTTGCATCACAGCCCGTTGATCAAATTTTATTGCTAGGCCATCAGCCACTTATTGGCCAAATATTGGAATACTTAACAGATGAAACTGGATTGGCTTGGTCCATGGGAACCAGTGCCCTTGCTACATTAGAGGCACCAGTATTTGGTCGTGGTTGTGCTGAGCTAAAATCATTAGCTCAACCACATTAGTACAATAGTATTTAGCAGTTTATAAGCGAAAGAAACTCGTTACGTGTTGCTTGATTCTCACGAAAAGAGCCCAGCATAGAGGATGTTTTCATGACTGAGTTTTGCTTTTCTACGCCACGCATCATCATGCACATATGTTTAGCTTCAATAATAACGGCAACACCTTGAGCCTCAGTAACTTCTTCAACAGTTTTGGCTATTTGGTTTACCAATGTTTCCTGAATCTGTAGCCGGCGTGCAAACATATCCACGATTCTAGCTACTTTGGATAAGCCCAAAACTTTTCCATTTGGAATGTAGGCGACATGGCATTTGCCAATAAAAGGGAGCAGGTGATGTTCACACATGGAGTACAACTCAATATCCTTCACAATCACCATTTCACTAGACTCAGAAGGAAATAATGCATTGTTAATGACTTCATCAAGTGTTTGATGGTAACCCCTGGTGAGAAATTCAAAAGCTTTGGCCGCGCGGTCTGGTGTATCTAATAAGCCTGCTCTGGAAGTGTCTTCTCCAGTAGATTCGATAATTTGTTTAAAACAATCAGAAGTATTCAACGTTGCTCTCTATTTTTGTGTAAATTAATTACGTGTAAGTCATTTATATGCTAATTGCTACGTCTACCTATAAGTGATTGGCACGAAATAGGCGCAGGCCCAATATTAGCATGACACAAACCCAAAGCATTAGCATGACATAAACGTAAAGCCATTTATCTTGTAAAAAGTTACAATCATTAGATGATAAAAACACCTGAACCTGAAACCTTTTCGTCAATAACAAACGTAGGTGATGTCATCCAATGGGGGGCCGATCAGTTTGAAAATTCGGACCTGTATTTTGGCCATGGCTTTGATAATGCTTGGGATGAGGCTGCAAATTTAGTTTTATATGTCCTCTCTTTGGCGTGGGATTCAGATTCAGATGTTTTATATAGAGAGCTAACGGAAAAAGAAAAAGTAAAGATCAGCCATTTATATGATCGCCGAATTAAGGAACAAATACCTTCAGCTTATTTGGTTGGCGAGGCTTGGTTTGCAGGACTAAAGTTTTTGGTTGACTCTCGGGTGTTGGTACCGCGCTCGCCCATTGCAGAACTAATTGAAAATCAATTTACTCCATGGTTACCACAAGCGCCAAAAACTATTTTAGATCTATGTACCGGGAGTGGTTGTATAGGTATCGCTTGTGCCCATTATTTTCCTGAAGCAAAAATCACTTTGAGTGATATTTCAACGGATGCTCTTGCTGTTGCAAAACAAAACATTATCTTGCACCAAGTATCTAACAGGGTGGAATCATTTGAATCTGACTTGTTTGCTGGGTTAGGTGGCAAGGTTTACGATCTGATTGTAAGCAACCCGCCCTATGTAGATGCTGAAGATTTGTCATCAATGCCAAAGGAATACCACCATGAACCTGAAATTGGTTTGGCTTCTGGGTTTGATGGTCTGGATTTCACCCGACGTTTATTAACAGAGGCGGTACAACATCTGTCTGAGGCCGGAGTTTTGATTGTGGAAGTGGGTAATTCCTGGAGCGCCTTAGATGATGCCTTCCCAAATGTTCCCTTTCTATGGCTTGAGTTTGAACGGGGAGGGCATGGCGTGTTTATGCTAACGGCTGATCAACTGAGGGAATATCATCAAGAATTCCTATGATTCCCTTAATTATTCTATTGTTGGGCGTAACGACATCAGAATAATCATCGTATAATGTCCCCATTGTTTATATCTCAGCAGTATTTGTTTGGCGAGATATTATTAATAGTTTGAATTTGGAAGTTATTTATTATGTCCGGCAATACCATTGGCAAATTGTTTACAGTAACAACCTTTGGCGAAAGTCACGGCCCAGCATTGGGTTGTATTATTGACGGATGCCCACCCGGATTGGAATTGTCTGTAGAAGATATGCAGCGTGACCTAGATAGACGCAAACCCGGTCAGTCCCGTTATACCACTCAACGTAAAGAGGGTGATGAAGTCAAAATACTCTCTGGTGTTTTTGAAGGTAAAACTACAGGAACACCCATAGGGTTACTGATAGAAAATACCGATCAGCGTTCAAAAGATTACTCGAATATCAAAGACCAATTTCGTCCTGCACACGCAGATTACACTTACCAAAAAAAATACGGTATTAGGGATTATCGCGGAGGAGGGCGTTCCTCAGCTCGGGAAACTGCCATGCGTGTCGCTGCAGGAGCCGTTGCTAAAAAGTACTTACAAAAAATTGCCGGGATAGAGATAAGAGGGTACTTATCACAGCTAGGCCCGATCAAAGCTGAACAAGTATTACTGGATGAAGTGGAAAACAATCCATTCTTTTGCCCTGATCCAGATAAAGTGCCAGAAATGGAACAGTACATGCAGGATTTACTGAAAGAGGGTAATTCTGTGGGGGCAAAAATTTCTGTTATAGCAACGAATGTTCCCGTTGGGCTAGGTGAACCGATCTTTGACCGCCTTGATGCTGAGATTGCCCATTCCCTGATGAGTATTAATGCCGTTAAAGGTGTCGAAATCGGGGCAGGGTTTGATGCTGTCGCACAAAAAGGCACCGAGCATAGAGACGAGATCACACCAGGTGGCTTTACCTCTAACAATGCTGGTGGAGTACTGGGAGGTATTTCCTCAGGTCAGGACATTATTGCCCATATTGCATTAAAGCCGACCAGCAGCTTAAGAATCCCTGGCTCTTCAGTAGATGTAAACGGAGACCCTATTGAAGTAGTCACGACGGGCCGTCACGACCCTTGTGTAGGCATCCGAGCTACGCCTATAGCTGAGGCTATGTTAGCAATCACATTGATAGATCACTTCCTAAGGCACCGAGGTCAGAATGCTGATGTAGGTGTTGAGTCATAACGATTTGGTTGTTTTCACAGTAGAATAGACTGGTCATCGAATTAGCTACAGTTAAGCTTCAGACATAGGTTAAGGTAATTGCACGTGGACAAATCACATCAATTATCTTCGTCCTCTTCAATTGAGCAATCCGTCCCTTATTGGCGTTTATCTGCTTTCTACTTTTGCTTCTTTGGATTGCTTGGTGCTCTCCATCCTTACTGGTCGCTATTTCTGCAATCCAAGGGTTTTTCAGCAGCAGATATAGGGTTGTTATTGGCAATCCCTATGGCAACCAAAATCATATCGCCTAATTTGTGGGGTTGGTTGGCAGATCACACAGGTAAACGATTACTGATCATCCGTCTTGGTGCCTTTCTTTCATGTCTTTGTTTTTTGGGCATATTCATTGATCAGAGTTTTTCAACTATCGCTTTGGTTATGGTGGGGTACAGCTTTTTTTGGAATGCGATTCTTCCTCAGCATGAAGTAATTACCATCAGCTATTTGGAAAAAAAGCCAGAAACCTACAGCCGTATCCGCTTGTGGGGTTCTATCGGTTTTATTCTTTTTGTCCTCAGTAATGGTGTTTGGTTCGATTCTGGGGACATAGGCACTTTACCTGTTATTGGCTTTATTATTTTGTTGGGTATCTTCCTGAGCAGCTTATTCGTACCTAACCCCACATTTAAACAACATGCAAAACCCGCCAGTAAGTTTGCTTCTGCCGTAAAACAGCCTGCGGTTATCGCTTTTTTATTAGCAGGTTTATTAATGCAGGTATCCCATGGTGTGTATTACGGATTCTTTAGTATTTATATGGAGTCTTTTGGTTACAGTCGTACCGGTATCGGTGCTATTTGGTCTGTAGGCGTTTTTGCTGAAGTCGTTTTGTTTGTGCTCATGCATAGGTTGCTATTGAGGTTTGGTGTTCGGTTTATCATGTTAGGGTGCTTGGCTTTAGCAACGGTTCGATGGCTGTTAATTGGTTATTTTACAGACCAGCTTATTATCTTGATTACAGCTCAAACCTTCCATGCGTTTACTTTCGGAGCTTTTCATGCAGCAGCTATTGAGTGTGTGCGAAGATTGTTTGAACCTGGGCACCAGGGTAAGGCTCAGGCGCTGTACAGTGCTTGTTGCTTTGGCGCAGGTGGTGCTATTGGCTCATATTCAGGTGGGTTGATATGGGAAGTATCACCACTTATGGCTTTTAATTATGCATCATTGATGAGTTTGATAGCCTTTGTCGTTGTCTGGTTGTGGTTAAAAGATAAAAAATTGCAGCATTAGCAATTAATTACAACATGCAATTGAAACTTGAGTCCTGAGTCGGTATTTTTCAGGGCTATATAGTTTTAGAGCTTTTGATTTTAGCTATAAGTTTCAGGTAATGTTTTAAGAAGTATTAATGTTATAAATTATAAAAAGCACTAAGGAAATACATAAATGAAAATCTTGTTTCTTGTCGTCGGTCTAACGATAGCCTGCCTGCTCTATCCACGGTACGACCTGCATGTAAAAGAAAACTTTTTTGATGAAACCTTCACCGTCGAAGGTACGGGCTTTATCACCAGTGTCGGTTGCCATAAAGCAGCTAATGAAATGAAAGCGAGATACTACATGTGTGAACCTAAAGAGATTTGGCGGAGTTTGTTTTTGGATGATGATGTAGACCAGAGTGTCGATGATACAGGCCTATCAACAGAATAGTTTAATAAAGCATTCTGAGCTGTTTATAAGGATCAAATAATTAAAGTTTGATCCCATAGATTCATAAAATGGTTTTTACTTTACCATCCCTCTACTTGGGGTGGATCAATATGAATAAGTCGATAGTTTTTGGCCGAGAAAAGGTCGAGAAAAGGTGACGGAGGGATTAAATTTTAATCACTAATTGATATTTAGATTTATGCTATTCTTTAGCCTGTCATGGATTGACGAGGACTACTTTATGCCAAGGCGGGCACGTATTTATCTACCTGAACAACCCTATCACTTGGTTCAACGAGGCAATAATAGAGATGCCTGTTTTTTTGAACCTGAAAACTATCAATACTACCTTGAATTGTTACACGATAAGATGCCACGCTATGGTGTTGTCTTGCATGCCTATGCATTAATGACAAACCATATTCATTTATTGCTGACACCCAGTGAACCTGACTCGATATCACATTTAATGAAAGTGGTGGGTAGTCGTTATGCCTATTACATCAATAGAACCTATAGTCGAAGTGGAACAGTCTGGGAGGGCCGACACAAATCCAGTTTGATAGATGCCGATAACTATCTACTTAAATGTTATCGATACATAGAGATGAACCCTGTTGTGGCCAATATGGTGAAACGACCAGAAGAATATAAATGGTCGAGTTTTCGTACAAATGCTTGGGGCGAGCGTAGTGAACAGGTGACACCGCATTATCTTTATGATGCGCTTGGGGCTACCCTGAGCAAAAGGTATTATTACTACCGCGAATTATTCAAAATTAATTTGGATGACAAAGATATTCATGTGATACGCAATGCAGCACATTATTGTCAGCCTACGGGTAACGATTATTTTAAGGAGTCGATTGAGCGACAAATAGGGCATAAATTGGGGTACGCTAAACGTGGAAGGCCTGCAAAGAGTGATAGGAATGTTGGTTAAAATTTAATCCCTCCGTCACCTTTTTGCTGGTGCTGGAGGAGGCCTATTTGTTGGCGGAGATGTAGAATTTAACGTTCAAGGCTTTATACGGGAACAGATTTTTGGAGTTGGTCATAGTGGTGCTCGCTATCCAGTAGAGAACAAATAATATGAGTAAGAAATTAATTGTTGGTGATACAGTGCTAGTTCTTGGTCTAGCTTTTATTTTTATTGTTTATGTGTTTTTTCCGGAGAATAAAGAGGTTTTTACGGTAGCTGACAGGATGCTATTCACAGTTGGTAGTGTTGCTGTAATTGCCCAGTTTTTTTGGATGCTTTTTGATCTCTTTAAACACCCAAATTTAAAAAATAAGCTTATGTGGTTATGTGGTTATGTGGTTTTTTTCTATTTTTCTATGTGGTTAGTGTTATTTACTATCTCAGGGTATATAGATTAAAAATTATATTAAAAAATTAAAGGGGTCAAATTAAAGGGGTCAGAGCCCTTTTAGGTC